>DASSJW010000073.1:0-14910 GCA_035690995.1 Xanthobacteraceae bacterium | reverse complement strand
ACGCAGCCGAACGGTAGCTCGACCACGGCATCGACGGCGAAGAATGGGATCCTGGTGCGATCTGGCGCGCGCCGGATCTGGTCGTTCGAGACCACTTGTTCCGTACTCAGGATCACCTTGTTGGCGGCCATCGCCAAGTCGATGTCCACGAATGGCAGTCCGTCGATCTGGGCATTGCCGTAAGCATCGCAGCGCTGCACGTGGATCAGGGCGACGTCGGGATTCAGCGCCGGGATCAGCAGCAGCTTCTCCTTGGTGAAGGGACAATCCATCTCCACCGCATCGGGACGCTGCCGCAGGACGTCGGATCCCAGCATGGAGCGGATCGGCATGAACGGCACGCCCATTGCGCCGGCGCGAAATCGCATCCCGATCGCCATGTGGCTCCATTCGTCGTAGCGCGCTTGTCCGGTCTCCACGTAGTGGCGCATCACCTTGGAGATTCCCCAGAGGATGCCCTGACTGAACCAGCTGGTAATCATGTGGTCGCAAGCGCCCGACCCGAACAGCAGGTCGCCGTCGCTGGACACGATGCTGCGCGAGCAGGAGAGCTTTTTGCGCTTGGCGCGGATGACCGCCCAGATCAAACCCATCGGGGTGCGCGACATCGTGCTGCCGCCGATCCCGACGGAGTCCTCGTCACGCACGAAGGACGCGGCTTCTTCGAGCGAAACGACCTTTTCGCGCAGACTTCTGTCGCGCGCCGACAAATCCTTTCGCAATTTGCTGTAGGGTTGCACCGCGCTCATGTCGAGTTCCTGCCGCCCACTTCGGCGTTGAAATCCTGGATCAGGCGGTCCCATGCCGGAATGCTGTCCACCAGCGAGCGCCAGAAATCCTGGCTCTTGCGGCGATCGAAGTCTTCGACCGAGACGCCCTGCTGCTCCACCCAGGTGTAGTAGCCGAGATTGAAGACGCGTTTGCGATCGACGTGGCGAAGCTCCATCACGTGATCGTCGGCGATCCCCTCCAGGTGATGGCCGAAAACCTCGCCGGCATTGACCTCGTCGAATCCGCCGGGATAACGCCTCGCGAGGTAGCTCTGGCGTTCGCTGTCGTACAGGGCCGAGCTATCGGTCGCGACGGTCATAACGACATCGTTCGGGCCATAATCAAAATGTTTGGCAAGCTTGATCGCGGCGACGATGTTCGCCAACCCGGAAATGCCGATATCGTCGAACTGGCGAACCAGATCCGGATCAAGCTTCCGCCGCCCACTGAGGTAACCGCGGCCGCAGGCGCTGCCGAACAATAGGTTGAGCGCATCGCTGGCGGCATCAGACACGCCGATAACGACATCGGTATTCATCACGTTGTGGATGAGAGGAATATGCTTGTCGCCGATCCCCTGGATGTTGTGCTCGCCGTGGCCGTTGTAGAGCATGGTCGGGCATTCGATGGCCTCCACCGCGGCAATCTTGCTGCCGTGCAAGGCCTTGAGTCGATCGCCGGTGCCCAGCGTTCCTGCCGACCCGCTGGCACAGACGAACGCCCCAAGCCGATAGTCGCGTTGCCCTTGCTTGAGATGGCTGAAAACCCGGTCGAACGCGCTCCCGGTGCAGTGATAATGGATGAGATAGTTGGCGAACTCGGAGAACTGATTGAGGATCACGTTCTTGCGGTCGCGCGCCAGTTCGGCGCACTTGTCGTAGATCTCCTTGACGTTGCTCTCAGTGCCGGGCGTGCGAATGATATCGGCCGGGTCGGCGACCCACTGCTGCAGCCAGTCGAAGCGCTCGCGGCTCATGCCGGCCGGAAGCACGGCCACACCGCGGCAGCCCAGAATGCGGGAGATCGCAACGCCGCCGCGGCAGTAATTGCCGGTCGACGGCCAGACCGCGCGGTCGTGCGAAGGATCGAATTGCCCGGTGACCAAGCGCGCCACAAGGCAAGCGTAGGCCGCGAGCACCTTGTGGGCGCCGATCATAGGAAAGCGACGGCCGAACAACACGACGATCGGCGCAGACACGCCGGTCAGTTCGGGCGGCAGTACGACATGGGCGGGCACCGCCACGCGTGCCTTGCGGCTCGCATCGTTGAACCAGTGCACGCGCCAGAGGTTGGCGGCCTCCGGCGCATCGGGATTCACCTGGGCGAGATCTGGCGAGGTCTCTGCGGCGATGTCGGTTGGGTGAGCGAGTTCGCTCCAAGTCGGCAGCGCGACCTTCACCTCGCGCAGGCGCGCAATTGCGGCGCGCCTGCGTCCAGCGTCAACGATCTCGGGTTCAATGACGAGGCTCATCGCGCGGGTCTCATTCTGCTGGTCCGGTTGCGCGCGCGAGACAAGGCGTCACAGAGCCCGGCTGGGAAATAAGCAAACATCATAAAATGGTACTATCATTGGAACAATAGGATTTTTGACCAGCATGCATCGCCGCCGATGCTGCTGCCCGCCTATGAGCGTCCGCGAGCGCGAAGGACGCGCGATAGCGCTCATCCGATACGTCTGCATAAAGAGTATTCCGCTGGCGCGGAATCCGACCGATTGAGCGGATGATCCCCTCCATCGCCGCCGGCGTCATCTCCTGACCATGGGCCGCGCCCGCTGCGCGCGTGATGGTTTCGTCCATCAGCGTCCCGCCAAGGTCGTTGGCGCCGGCGCGCAGGCACGTCTTCACCCCATCCGGCCCCATCTTAACCCACGAGGTCTGAATGTTGGTCACGAGCGGATGCAACGCTAGCCGCGCAACCGCGTGCATCAGCACGGCCTCGCGGAAGGTGGGGCCGCGGCGCGCTCGTCCCTTCAGATAGATCGGCGCTTCCATGTGGACGAACGGCAGGGGCACGAGTTCGGTAAATCCGCCCGTCTCGGCCTGCAGCAGGCGCAGCCGCAACAGATGCCGCGCCCAGTGAACGTAACCGTCGACGTGACCATACATGATCGTCGCCGTCGTCTTGAAACCGGTACGATGGGCGGCACGCATCACCTCAAGCCACCTCTCGGTTCCGATCTTGTCGGGACAGAGCAGCGCGCGCACTTCATCGTCGAGGACTTCCGCGGCGGTGCCAGGCAAGGTGCCTAGGCCGGCCTGTTTCAGCCGACGCAGAAATTCTCCGACCGGCAAACCCAGCGTGGCGGCGCCCTGATGCACTTCAAGCGGCGAAAAGGCGTGGACGTGCATATCGGGCACGGCCTCGCGTACCGCGTGACAGATGTCCAGATAAGTGTCGCCGGTGAAACTCGGGTGGATGCCGCCCTGCATGCACACTTCGGTCGCCCCACGCTCCCAGGCCTCGCGCGCGCGGCCGGCGATCTCCTCCAGCGACAGATTGTAGGGGCGTCCGCGCAGGTTCTCGCTCATCTTGCCTTTCGAGAACGCGCAGAACTGACATTTGAACGAGCAGATATTGGTGTAGTTGATATTGCGCGTGACGACGTAGGAAACCACATCACCGCACGTTTCCTGTCGCAGCGCGTCGGACGCGGCACATACCGCGGCAAACTCGTCCCCGCGCGCCCTGAACAGGCGCACGATGTCCGCCTCCTTGAGCGTGCGTCCGGCCGCGGCTCGCGCGATGATCGGGCCGAGTTCGCCCGAGGTGATTGCCGGTGCCGCCATGCGCGCCGCATCCGGCGGCAGCGAGACGGTTGTGCCAGGCGACCAATCGTCCGTGCGCGGCCAACCGTCTCCATCGATGCGATGCAACAGCGCAGTGTGCAATGCCGGGTCGACCCAGATCTGGGCCGCACGGGCATAGGCAGGATAGATCGCCAATCGCTCGATCAATTGCTTGCCCGCGGCCCGGGTCGCGCGCTCGAGCATTTGCAAGTGCGGCCACGGCGCTTCCGGGTTGACGTGGTCGGGGGTGACGGGGGAAACGCCGCCCCAATCGTTGATACCGGCTTCAATGAGCCCGCGGAGCGCGCCGGGGCTCAGATTGGGCGGCGCCTGAATGCTCATCCCCGGGGCGAATATCAGCCGTGCCACCGCGATCGTCCACAGATGCTCCTCGACCGTCGGCGCCGGCATGCCGGCCATGCGGGTTCCCGGCTTGGGCCGGAAGTTCTGCACGATGATTTCCTGGATATGTCCGTAGGTGTCGTGCAAGTCGCGCAAGGCCAGCAATGCCTCAACCCGCTCGCGACGGGTCTCGCCGATACCGATAAGAATGCCGGTGGTGAAGGGTACGCGCTGCTCCCCCGCCTTGCGGATGGTCGCGAGCCGCAGCGCCGGATGCTTATCGGGCGAGCCGTGATGCGGGCCTCCCCGCTCGGCAAGCCGTGGGGCGACGCTCTCCAGCATCACGCCCTGCGAAATGGAGACCTTCCGCAAAGCTGCAAGATCGGAGGCATCGAGCAGACCTGGATTGACGTGGGGCAACAGGCCGGTCTCGTCGAGGACGAGGCGCGCAGCTTCCGCCAGATACGACAGCGTGGTCCGATGTCCAAGGCCATCGAGTTCGTCGCGCGCCGCCCGGTAGCGAAGCTCCGGCTTGTCGCCGAGCGTGAACAGCGCCTCCTTGCAACCCGCTTCGTTTCCGGCGCGCGCGATGGCACGCACCGCGTCGTGCGACAGAAAGGCTGGCTCTCCGGCACGCGGCGCGTGGGCAAAGGTGCAGTAGTGGCAGACGTCACGGCACAGCTTGGTGAGCGGAATGAAAACCTTGCGGGAATAGGACACCACCGATCCATGCCCGTGATCGCGGCGACGCGCCGCCGTCGCCAGCAACAGGCCGAGATCGTCCACATCCGCCAGCGCCAGGACCTCCTCGGGCGTGAGCACACGCTCAGGTGGCAAATATTTCAGCAGTTTGCTCATCTCGCGATTATTCACGATCGCCGCCAGGTGGCTGCATCGACCTGCTTGGTCCGTTGACCGGCCGGGCCGCAGCGAGACCCCTCCGGGCGGCAAGCGTGGCTCTCATTGGAACATGCACGAGTCACCGTGTTTCGGGGGCCGGCAAACCCGTGATGCGAATACCGGCACCGGGAACCTTGTAACGCCGGTTGATGGCAATCAAGACCGAGGTCAGCGCCTCGGCCGCGACCGCATTGGCGAGGCTTCCGCCGTCGACGCCGCGAGTCGCGACGATCCCCGCAAGCGCGATGATCCGTTCGCGAACGTCCGCATCATCGGCGAACACCAGCACGTCGCAGTCAACCTTTTCGCCGCCATGGAGCTTCTTAGCGCCGACGTTGTGGAAAGCTGCGGCGACGCGCACCTGCGGACCAAGCACGCGTTGCGCGACCGCGGCGGGAGAACCCGCCGCCGGCAACTGAACGACGGACACCTTCGGCGGAACCAGCGGCACAACGGCGTCGACCAGGATCTTGCCATCCATCGCCGGCTTGATGTCTTGGAGGGTCGCGTCGTGATTGGAATAAGGTACGCAGAGAACGACGATGTCGGCCGCCTGCGCCGCTCCACGGTTGTCGTCTCCGCGCACGGCACCGTCGGTCTGACCCACCAACTCCTGGGCCTTGGCTTGCGCTCGCTCCTTCGCCCGCGACCCAACGATGACGGGATAGCCGGCCGCGGCCCACAGCTGCGCCAGGCCCGATCCCAGATCACCCGTCCCGCCGATAACGGCGATCGTCGGCTTGTTCTTCTGCATGTGCCTCCAAAACCCAAAGCCGGCAGGCGAGGACCCTTATGGTACTATGTTTAGGAACACAATACCTCGATCGGAGCCGATCACCTCACGCTGGCTGCCCTTCGACGCCGCACCAATCGCAGATGCTGAGCGCCATCACCTTGATCGCCGTCATGTAATCGTCGATCGATACGTACTCGTCATCTGCATGCATGACCGCGGTCGAGCCTGGGCCGAAGATGACGGTCGGCGTGTTGGCATATTGGTTGAGGAAGCGCGTGTCGGCGGCGCCCTGGCGGCCACTGATCTGCGGATCGCGGCCGGTGATCTCCTTGTAATTCTTGCAGACGGTTTCGACGATGGGATGACCTCGCGGTATTTCCGACGCCTGGGCGTCATAGCCCACGAACCGCACTTTGGGCGGGTGAAGCTTCATCCAGGGGTCCTGGGCCGCCGCGCGCGCAACCTGATCCACCAGGCTTTGCTTGACGCCCTCGTGGTCCTCGCCGGGCACGGTGCCGATGCTGCCTTTCAGAAGGCAGTTCGCGGGGAACGCGCTCGGATAGTTGCCGGCGGAAAAGCTTCCGATGATGCAGGGAAGCGTATCGAGCGCATTCGGATACAATGGATGGGTTACCGTCGCCACCCGTTTTGCCTCCAAGTCCGCGACCGCCTTCACGATCTTGTTGCCAAGTTCGATGCCGCTGATGCCCTCGTAGCGCTTCTGGATGCCCGCGGGCTTGCCGTGAATTTCGATTTCGAACCAGATGCGGCCGATGCATGCGGGTTGCACCGCGAGATCGCTGGTCTCGCCGGAAATGCCAGCGTCCGCCTTGTAGCCCCGGATCACGGTATCCAACGTGCCGTGACCGCTGACTTCTTCGTCGATAACAACGTTGATGAAGATGTCGCCTTTGGGCTTGAGCCCGGCGGCCATCAGGCATTCGACCGCCATGATGTGGCTGGCTACGCCGCTCTTCATGTCGGCGGTCCCGCGACCGTACATGCGACCGTTCTTGATCGTGGCAGACCAGGGATTATCGCTCCATCCTTCTCCGCCGCCGACGGGGATGACATCGGTGTGTCCGTTCAACAGCAATGAACGCCCGCCGCCAGTGCCCTTCCATGTGGCGACGATGTTCGGCCGCCCCTCATATCCGCGGTCGACGGGACGATATCCCGGGTGCTTCTTGAGCTCCTCCCAATCGGTCTCCCACATATCGACCTGAAGGCCGATCTTCGTCATGTACTTCGAAAGAAACTTCTGGATCTCCGCTTCATCGCCGGTGACGCTGGGAATTACGACCATGTCGCGCAAAAAACTGACGGCCTTGTCGCGGCTCTGATCGATCTTTTCAAGAAGCTTCTGACGGGAGTTGGTCTGCATGTCTAATGTCCTTCCACAGGATCAGGCGGCAAGAAGTGTTGGAGCGGCACGGCACGCGATGACGACGCCCGGCGTCGACGACAGCCGGCGAGAGAAAATGTGTCCCTGCCGACTTGTCATTGCGTCTGCTTGGATCGTCACTCGCTTCAAGGTCGGTCATCCCTCGTGAACAGGCGCTTCCAGTGCGAGCCGATCCGTTTCACCAGGACCGAAAACAGCAGCGGAACCGCCTTGAGTTCCGGCGCCGGTCGCGCGACTTGCGCTGGCGCGGTCAACCGTGACTCCAGATTCTGCGCGAACAAGGCGATGAGTCGGCTGGCGATGTCCTGGATCAGGTCAGACCGGCTGAATTGTGCGAGGGTCCCGGTCAACCGATAGCCGACCCTGAGTTCGACCCGGGTCGACTGTTCGGCGACCGGCACCAATCGATAGCGGATGATCCCCTGCGTCGCCGAGCTGCTTCGCCGGTCGCGGCCGCTGCCTCGGATCGTGCCGGAATGCGTCGCCGGATCACGATCTATCTCGGCCGAGCCGTTAAATTCTGCGGCGATCGGGCCCACCTTCACCCGCATCTTGCCTGTAACGAAACGCGCGCCGGCATCACCGGCTATGGACGCCCCGGGAAGGCAGGCTGCGACCGCGGGCACGTCCGCAAAGAAGCGCCACACCTGGTCGAGCGGGTGGTGGACGACGAAGCTCTGGTCGAAAGTCGTCTGCGGGGTAAAATCGACAGGTACGTTCTCGGTGATCGCCCCTGCACCGTGCGCCTCGGCCCTGTTGGCCAAATGCGCGACCGCACCAACCCCAGCGTCCTGTACATCAGCACCAGAACCATGATCGGAGCCCACGGGCCCGAGCGCGGACCGGCCTGCCCCCGCGATTGCTGAAATCCCGCGTGCCCGCCGATCCGCGATGACGCTTCGGATTGCATCGATGATCCCGACATAGCCGGTGCAGCGACAGAGGTTTCCGCTCATGGCGAGGCGAACGTCATGCTCGCTCGGAGATTGCGCCCGCAGCACGAAATCGCGCGCTGAGATCAGCATACCTGGCGTGCAGTAGCCACATTGCAAGGCATGTTCGCGCGAAAACGCCGCGCGCAGCTCGGCGGTGATCTCATCGTTGTCCAGGCCCTCGATGGTGGTGACACGGGCGCCGACGCAGGACACGGCGTAGGTGATGCACGAGCGGACCGGAACGCCGTCGATGAGGATGGTGCATGCACCGCACACACCGTGCTCGCAGCCGAGATGCGTTCCGGTAAGGTTCTGCCTCTCACGGACGAAATCGGCAAGATGCATGCGCGGCTCCACCTCCGCATTCACGTCTCGGCCGTTGATGTTAAGGGCCAGCAATTTCATGGTCCGTCGGCCTGCGCGATGGCCCGGCGCAGAACCGCGAGGTGCACCTGCTGGTCGATGGGATCGGTCAGGCCGCGCGCGCTCATGGTCTTGCGCACCAGCTCGACATTGATGCCGGCCGCCGTACCGTCGTTAGGGGTGAACAGCCCGTCCGCGTCTGTCAGAACGATCGGCTTGGCGCCCGTGGCGCCGATGACCGCGCGGCACACGGCACGAGCCGGATCACGGACGAACGCGCCAATCGCATGAGCAAATTCGCCGGTCTTTCGACACGCCTTGTGGTAGCCCCAGCGCGCCGTGCGAGAGAGGCGAGGAACATGGATCGCAGTCACGAGCTCACCAGGCTTCAGACTGCTCTCGAACACCCCCAGCATGAACGTCTCGATCGGCATGCGGCGGTCTCCGTGGGCGCCGCGCGCAATGGCCGACGCGCCCAGCGCCGCGAGGGCCGAAAGCCAGTCTGCCGAGGGATCGGCATGGACGACACTGCCCCCGATGGTCCCGCGATTGCGCACGGCGCGGTAAGCGATACCCGCGGCCACCGTCCGCAGCAGCCCCCGCGTCGCGTCGGGAACACGGCCATCCTCGATATCGGCATGGGTGATGCAGCTTCCGATCATGATGGAGTCCGCGGTTTCCTCGATCTGCTTGAGTTCGGCAATCGCCGTGATGTCGACCAGCAGATCCGGCTGTACCAAGCGCAGGTTCAACATCGGCCCGAGCGACTGCCCGCCGGCCAGAAATTTCACCACGGCGTCCTCGCGGCCACCGAGCGTGAGGGCGGTGGCGAGGTCGTTGGGGCGTTCGTAATCGAAACGTACCGGTTTCACTGCGCGCTCCGGCCCGCCTCTGCAATGGCCGCCAGGATCCGTCGCGGCGTGATCGGTGAATGGAGCAGTTCCGCACCCAGCCGCTGCAGAGCATCGTTCACGCCGTTGACGATCGCCGCGGGCGGGGCGATCGCGCCGCCCTCGCCGATCCCCTTGACCCCGAACTCCGTGTACGGAGCGAGGGTCTCCATGTGATCCAGCCGCGGCGCCGGCACCTCCGTCGGGCCCGGCAGGAGGTAGTCGGCGAATGTCGAGGCGAGCGGCTGTCCCGAGATGTCGAACGGCATCTCTTCGTACAGCGCGGTGCCAATCCCTTGGGCGAAGCCCCCGTAGATTTGACCGTCCACGATCATCGGATTGACCAGCTTGCCGCCATCCTCGACGATCACATAGTCGAGAATTTCGACGTCGCCGATCTCAGGATCGACCGCGACCAGGGCAGCGTGGGTGGCATAGCTGAACGTGCCGGAGTCGCGTGCGGGCTTGTAACCGATTGTGGCCTCGAGGCCGCCAGAATCCACGTCGCTCGGAAGGTTCTGCGGTTTCAAGTACCAGGTGCGGGCGATCTCGCCGAGACTGATAGAGCCCTGGGGACCGACCACCTCGCCGCCGCGCACCGTCACGCGGTCTGCATTCGCCTGCAGGAGTTGCGCGCCGACCTTGATGGCACGCCTGGCAATCTCCTTGCACGCGGTCGACACCGCGCCGCCTGCCATCACCATGCAGCGCGAGCCCCAGGTCCCGGTGGAATAGGGAGTCATCGCGGTATCGCCGTGCACCACCCTGATCTTGGCCACATCGATGCCGAGGATTTCGTGCGCGACCTGCGCCAGCGTGGTCTCGAGACCCTGGCCGTGCGAATGCACGCCGACGCGCAATTCGAGTCCGCCGTCGGGCGTGACCCGCGCCGTGGCCTGCTCGTATCCCGGCACCATGGGAATACCCCAGCCATAGTATACCGACGTTCCATGCGCCGCCTGCTCGCAATAGATCGACAGCCCGACGCCGATCAGCCGTCCATCCGGCTCGCCCCGCTGCTGGCGCGCCCGGACTGCATCGATGTCGATCGCGGCCAGGGCGCGGCGCAGCGATTGCGGATAATCGCCGCTATCGAAATGCTTGTTGGTGATGTTGTCGAACGGCATCTGCTCGGGCCGGACCAGACTCTTCGCCCGCACCTCGTGCGGCTCGACGCCCGCTTCGCGCGCGATAGCGTCAAGCAAGAGTTCGAGCGCGAAGCAGACCCCCGTGCGCGCGACTCCGCGGTACGGCAGGATCGGGCACTTGTTGGTGGCGACCGAGTAGGTGCGGCAGCGAAATGCGGGAAAGTCATATGGTCCGGGGAGAATGCTCGCGACCTGCGCCGCCTCGAGACAGGCCGAGAACGGATAGGAGGAATAGGCGCCGGAATCGACGGTGGCCTCGCAGTCGATGCCGATCAATCGGCCGTCGCGGTCGGCATAGCCGGTGATGCGGTAGTAATGCTCGCGGCAGTTGGCGCCAGCGGTCAGATGCTCGCGCCGATCCTCAATCCAGCGCACCGGATGCCGGCAATGCATCGCCAGCCAGCCGAGACACACCTCTTCCGCCAGCAGGATGCCCTTGTATCCGAAGCCGCCACCCACGTCGGGCGCAATGATGCGCACTTGCGCCTCTTCTAGGCCGAGGCAGCCGGCCAACCCGGTGCGCACAATGTGCGGCATCTGGCAGGCCGAATAGAGGGTGAGCTGTTCGAGTCGCGTGTCCCACAGCGCAACCACGCCGCGCCCTTCGATCGGCGCCATGCACTGGCGTGCGGTCCGGATCTCCCGCGTGACCTTGATCGGTGCATCCAGTGCCTTGCCGATATCAACGTCCACGAAGGTCTCGAGGAAGACATTGTCGGACCAATGGTCGTGCAGAAGCGCGGATTCCGGCGTGCGGGCCTCGAGCATGTCATGCACGGCCGGAAGCTCTTCGAGGTCGAGCGCGATGGAACTGGCGATATCCTCGGCCTGCGCACGAGTCGGCGCGAGGCACATCGCGACCAATTCGCCGACGAAGCGCGCCTTCTCTGTTGCAAGCACAGGCTGCTCGGAGACCTTGAAACCGCGCAACCCCGATACCGCGCGGATCGGCTTGACGCCTACGAGATCGGAGGCGACGAAAACGGCATCTTTCAGTGCTGGCGGGATAACGATGCCGCGGATGCGCGCGTGAGCAAGAGGGCTGCGCACGAAGGCGACGTCCTGCATTCCCGCGAAGCGAAGGTCCGCGACGAATTGGCCGCGCCCGCGCATCAGCCGATCATCTTCTTTGCGGATGAGGCGCGCTCCGACGCCCTGCCCTGTCGCCATGAATTACTCCAGGCCGATCGATGGAACGGCGCAAGATCTTGGGCGCGCGGGCGTCCGGGCGCGCTCCGCTCCAGCGGTGCCCCTGAGCCCCCGCGGACGATACTATGATCCCAATCTTAGGATGATAGCAATCGCAACCGCGAGGTTCGGCGCCCCGCGCCTCGGCCCGGCGTTCGCGCGGGCTCGGCCGGCAGCCGGGAACGCTCCACGCGCCGCGAGGGCGCCCGCGTATTGGCGAGCAGATCGATGTGAAGCTGAATGACTTCGCTACGGTAGGTGATATCGGCGACGTAGATGGCGATCCCCTTGCTGTCGATTGCAACGCAGCGGCATTCGGCGGTCGGAGTGCCTAGAGCGATACGCAAAAAATCGGCGGTCATCGGATTGGCACTGCCGATCACGACGGTCTGATGCGCGTGCCGGATCTCGATGTCCTTCCAGCCGGCGAGAACCGACAGCGCCGTACGCTGAAGGAATGCGTTCGGATCGCGTTCATAGATATCGCTGGCGAGATGCAGATTGACGATGCCATAAGGTTCCCCGTCCTTGTACTGGACGGTGCGCAGGAAAACGTACTTCGCCGCATGCTTGCCTTCACCTTCCCTCAGGCTCGGCAACGGCGGGGGGTTGTCCACCCTGATGCGCTTGGGCACGTTGTCCTTGATCGATGCGACCAGCACGTCCCAGCTGGTGGCAAGCTTCAACCAGTGCCGGCTCAACGGCTTCGCCGCCACGAAGGTGCCGCGGCCCTGCTGGCAATGAAGCAGACCCTCTTCGCGCAGAATATCGATGGCCTGGCGCACCGTGACCCGCGCCACCTGGAATTCCTGCTCAAGCTCCACGAGGGTCGATATCTTTTGGCCGGGCCGCCATTGCTTCGCTTCGATCCGCTGCCGCATGACCGAAGCGACCTGGATATAGAGCGGGACGCGGCTTCGGTCGTAAGCCTTCAGCAGCTTGGACATCGTGGTTTCCACCAGCATATGAATCGAACCGCATTTTCGCCGATTCGCAACTGCTTCCGGCGGAGCGTAACGGACGCCCGCGACTTGCGCGACAGGACGATAGCGGGGGGTGGCTAGTCTGTCACCCGGAATTGCCCGATTGTCCGCCTCCGTGATTATGCTCGATAACGCAAGATGGGCCTTTCTCCGAGACTGAATATACGGGGGCCACTGCCACCATACCAATTACCGCCGTGCCCGGAAAAGACGCGAGAGGACCGCTTTCAATCGCGCTACCAGCACTTGACGCAGAAGCGATCCTGCGGCTAGCGGCGCGGACACCTGCGGTTGGGACTCGGAAGCAGATCCCTTGAGGCGCGCCTCAAGATTTCGGGCAAAAGCTTCCGTGACGCGGGCAACCAGATCGTCGACGATCCCGCTGCGGCCGAATTGGGCGAGCGGACCGGCGAGCAGCGCGCGGATCACGAGATCCACGCGGGTGCCCGCGTTTGCTTGAACAAGGAGATATTCGATCTCTCCCGCCGCACGCGATCCGGTGAGCCGGTCATTGCCGGCGCCCAGAACCACGCCGCGCCACTTTTCATCATCGCGGACGATGCGAGCCGCGCCGACAAACGTAGCGGTGATCGGTCCAAGCTTGGCAGAGAACTTCCCATTGACGTGGTCTCCGTCGGACGGGCGCGTCAGGCTCGCGCCGGGAAGGCAGCGAACAACCTGTTCGATGTCGGCGAAAAATCTCCAGACCTCCTCGGGAGGGCACGCGACCTCCAATGTTTGCCGCAACTCGATGTTCGGCGGCCGCCCGGCAAGGCCGAGAGCGCCCTGCGCCGGGGCTTCGGGATCCGCCGCCGCAGTGGGGACCGCATCCCGGCTCGAGGCTGGATCGAGCGCGGAAGCCGCCCTACGCGCGCCGACCGGACCGAGCGGCGAACTTGGCGAAGGCAACGAGGCGAACGCTCCCTCGCGGCGTTCCTGCAGGACTCGGCTGACGGCGCGGACGATGCCGACATAGCCGGTACAGCGACACAGGTTGCCGCTGAGCTCGAGCCGGACGCGCGCGTCATCGGCTGCGGGCACACGCGTTACGATATCGCGTGCCGTCATCAGCATCGCCGGCGTGCAGAAGCCGCATTGCAGTCCATGCTCCTCGGAAAATGCCCGGCGCAGCGCCGCCATGACGGGATCGTCGTCGACGCCTTCGATGGTGGTGATCGCGGCGCCATCGCACATCACGGCGTAAGTGATGCAAGACCGCACCGGCTGACCGTCAATCAGAAGCGTGCAGGCGCCGCAGACCCCCTGCTCGCAGCGCAAATGCGTGCCGGTGAGGTTCATCTTCTCGCGCAGGAAATCCGCGAGATGAGTGCGCGCCTCGACGCTCTCGACGACCGATCGCCCGTTCACCGTGAGCTTGATCGGTTTCATGGGCAAGCTGCCTGGTCGAATGCACGGGCAATGATTGCGACATGTTGCCGGCGCGCCGCGCGGTCGCTGATTCCGTACCGATCGAACAAGCGAAGAATTGCCGCCTCGTCCAGCCCGGTGCCGTCGGGCCGCCGGACCTGACGCGAGTCGGTCACGATGATCGGCCGGCCCATGGTCGCCCCAATGACCGCGCGGAAACGGTCGCGTTCGCGATCGTCGAGCACCGCTCCGATCGCCAGCGCGAACTCTCCGGCCTTTCGGCAGAGCTTATTGTAGCCCCAGCGCGCATCGGACGAGAGCCGCGGAACCCGGATCCCGCGCAGCAGTTCCCCTGGCGCCAGCGCATTCTCGAACGCGCCGGTGATGAACTCTTCCACCGCAAGCCGACGCGCGCCATGCGGGCCTGCAATCACGCATTCCGCACCGAGCGCACAGAGCGCCGAGACCCAGTCCGCCGCGGGGTCGGCGTGGCAGACGCTGCCCCCGATCGTGCCGCGGTTGCGCACGGCGCGGTAGGCGATGCGGCCAGCCACGAGCGAGAGGGCGCGCAATCCGCGTCCCGGCAGACGGCCATCCTCGATATTCGCCGTCGTAACGCAGGCTCCGAGCGTGACCGCTTCGTCGCCGTCTTCGATGTCAGTCAACTCGGCGATACCGGTGATGTCCACCAGGATCCGCGGCTGTACCAGACGCAGATTGAGCATCGGCCCCAGCGACTGCGCGCCGGCCACCACCCTCGCAGCGCCATCCGATTCAAGCAGAATGGTCGTCGCCTCGGACAGCGTGCTCGCGCGTACGAACTCGAAGGCGGCCGATTTCATTCGCGCATCAACCGTGGGGTGGGCCCGCGCAAGCGGTATCGATGGCGGCGAGGACGCATTCCGGCGTCAGTGGCAGATCGTGGACCTCGGCACCGAGCGGGCGCAGCGCGTCATTGACTGCCGAGACGATCGCCGCCGGAGGGCCGACCGCGCCGCCTTCGCCCAAACCCTTCATGCCGAACTCGGTATAAGGCGAAGGCGTCTGCATGTGCAGGACGCGAATGTCTGGCACTTCGGTAGCCCCCGGCAA
>DASSJW010000072.1:0-15892 GCA_035690995.1 Xanthobacteraceae bacterium | reverse complement strand
CCGACGAGTTGTCCGATGCGCAGCGCCAGCGAATTGCCGTGATCGGACGGTGCCGCGAAGGTGACGACACGACCGCCATGCCGGCGCTCGACGAAAGGATAATCGTCCAGGGTGTAGAATACCCGCCCGCACCATGCGCTGCTGATATCGCGCTCGCCGAGGGCAGCGAGCGCCGGAAACACCCGTTTGCCTTCGGCCAGCGTGCGACGGGCGACCTCGCGCGTGATCTCCGGCGATGTTTCCGGCGTTTCCTCGTAGCCCATATAGAGGCGCCTGCCGTGGCGGCGCGCGTAAAAACACGGCTCGCGCGTGTCTGAGAGCACGGTGCCCGACGTGAGGATCTTCGCCCCTTCGGGAAGCTCGACCGCCACGACGTAATCGTATTCGAAGATCGCGCGCTCCAGCACGTCGCCGTTGATGTGACGGGCATAGGCATTGGCCATGAACAGCGTGTTGGCGCGGATGTTGGCCCCGTTGCCGCAGAACACGCTGACCTGGTTGTCGGAGAATTCGAGCGCTTGGGCCTCCGTGGCTTGAAAGAAGCGCACGCCGCGCTTCTGCAGCGCGCGCGCCAATCCGATGAGGAACTTGCGCGGACGAAAACTGCCGCCGAAGCGATCGATCACACCGCCCGCGTAGAATCCCTCCGCCGTGCCGTATCGCCGCTGGATCTGGGCGGCGGACAGGATTTCGAAAAAACGTGCGCGGCGTTTGTCGGTCATGGGCATGAGCGCGCGCAAATTGCTCTCATCCATGAACCGATAGGCCGCGCGCAGGCCCGCCATATCGGCCTCGTCCACCGCCGCCATGACCGCGCCGTGCTGCACGGATGCGCGCAGGTTGTAATGATGGTCGAGCGCGGCGAGCCGCTGGCATCCCTCGACCGTGCGACGCAGGAACGCCCGCACCCGGCGCTGCGCGTGCAATTGCGCCTGGTCGAAGGGAAGCCCGCGTCGTAGCTCCTGCTGCGCCAGCTCCGCCAGCATGACATCCACCGGTTTTGCCCACCCGGTCAGGAATTGTCCCGCATTGAGTCCGGACGCCGCGTCTTTGCCGAAGGCGCCTTTTTCGATCACGATGACGTCAACACCGCGCCGCAGGGCGGCTTCCGCCGCGCTCAAGCCGGAAAGGCCGCCGCCGGCGACCAGGAGATCGCAGGTCAGGCGTTCATTGGTGGCGGACGGCGGCGAGAATTCTCCGCCCTCCTGGTCGTAAGCCGAGCTTTGCCGCATGTGTCCACAGGTAATTCAGCGTGCTGCGCATTCAATGTGTGCCGGCGGCGATGCGCCATACGCATTCGCCTGGACCAGCGGGGGACAAGGCGCCCAAAAGCGCGGCCCGCGCCCGTCGTCGTGCTCCGGAGCCGTTTGATTCATATAAGGGCGTTGCCGGCCTTCGGAGAGAGGCCAACGGGCGGCGCTCGCTCAGCCGGCGAAGCCGCCGGCGTCGAGAAAGGCCTGCTCCTCCGGCGTCGTGACCCGGCCCAGTATCGGGTTACGATGGGGAAAGCGGCCGAAGCGGCGAACGATGTCGGCATGCTGCTCGGCGTATGTCATGAATTCGTCGTCGCCGTAAGCGCGCGCCAGGTCCAAGCATCGGGTTTGATCGGGCAGCATTTCCGAGTGCATGAACGGCAGATAGAAGAAGCGGCGCTCGTCCTGCGGCACCTGCCGGTCGAAGCCGCGCTCGAGCGCACGATCGGCGACGGCGCGCGCAACCGCATCCGCCTCGTAGGTACGCGCTTGCCCACGGAACATGTTGCGCGGGAACTGATCGAGCACGATGACGAGCGCGAGCGCGCCCTCCGGCGTCGCCTCCCAGCGTGCGAGCTGGCCATCGGCGGCGGCGCGCCAGATCGCACCAAAGCGTGTCGCGATCTCGCGGTCGAAAGCAGGGTCGCTGGTGAACCATTTGTCCGGCCCGGCAGCGCGCCAGAACGCAA
Source organism: Xanthobacteraceae bacterium (assembly GCA_035690995.1). Classification (GTDB taxonomy): domain Bacteria; phylum Pseudomonadota; class Alphaproteobacteria; order Rhizobiales; family Xanthobacteraceae; genus VAZQ01. The sequence goes on along the minus strand of DASSJW010000072.1, from coordinate 13,950 downwards.
GCACGTCGGACGGCGCCGGCGGCGCAGCTGCACCGGCGGCCAGATCGGCGCTCACAGCCGCAGCCCTCCCGCCTTGATGTCTTCGTAAAGCGCGGGGTCGACGCGCACGAAGGCTTTCTTGCGGGGGTCGTTGAAGTAAATCGGATCCTGGGTGAGGCTTGGGTCGAAGCCTTGCTTTACCAAATTGATTTTCTTCGACTTGAAGGTCGAGGTGACATCATTGGCCCCACGCAGGCGCAGGAACATCGGCCGGGCATATTCCGGCAGGTGCCGCGCCAGATGATCGCGAAGCCCGGCCAAGTTGAGGTTGTCGTTGGCCACCACCGCGGCCATGCCGGCCCGACCGTCATACCCGGGCACTTCGACGCCGTAGACGTTGGCCTCCCTCACGTCGTCGAATCGTCCGATCGCTTCCTCGACCTCGGTGGTCGAGACGTTCTCGCCCTTCCATCGGAAGGTGTCGCCGACGCGGTCGATGAAATAGAAATAGCCCTGCTTATCCTTGCGCATCAGGTCGCCGGTGCGAAACCAGATGTCACCCTGCTTGAATACGTCGCGCAGGATCTTACGGTCGCTCTCGGCCTTGCTGGCATAGCCCTCGAACCGCTGCCCCGGCTTTGAGGGATCTTTCAATATCTTGCCGATGACCTCGCCCGGCTCGTCGACACCGCATTCGATGCAAAAACCTCGCTCGTTGCGGACCGGCTGCTGGCGCTCCACATCGAAGCGGACGATCTTGGTGGGGAAGCGGCCGGCAACCCACCACGGCAACCGGCCGACGGCGCCTTCCTTGCCCTCGAAATTGAACAGCGAAACATTGCCTTCGGTCGCGGCGTAGAACTCGATGATCTGCGGGATTTGGAAGCGCCGCTTGAATTCCGGCCAGACATCGGGGCGCAGCCCGTTGCCGCAGGCGAGGCGAAGATGATGCGTGCGCTCGTTCGGACTCGGCGGCGAATTGATAAGATAGCGGCAGAGCTCGCCGATATATTGAAAGCAGGTGCACTCCCATCGCACGATGTCGTCCCAGAACTCGCGCGCGGAAAACTTGTCCCGAATCACCACCGAGCCACCGCGGACCAGCAGCGCGCCGGTCGCCACCACGCCGCCGGCGGTGTGATACAGCGGCAGACAATCGTACATGCGATCGCTGGCGCGCGTGTCCATGACGCCAGCGAAGGCATTGCTCGCCAGCATCACCCGGTAATGGTTCAGGTTGGCCGCTTTCGGCAGCCCGGTGGTACCGGACGTGTAGATGTAAAGCGCGCCGTCCTCGATGGTCAGGGCCGGGCGCTCGGACGCCGGGAGATTGGCGTCGGACAGGCCCTCGATTTCGCGATCGATGCGCGCGAAATTGGCATCGGCATTGCCATGCAGCCAGATCTGCGCGTCGCCGGCGATGTGTGCGCGCGCGGTCTCCAGCGATCCGAATAATTCCGCGGCCACGATGATGTGCTTGGGGCTGACGGCATTGATGCAATACGCCAATGCCGACCCGGTCAGATGGGTGTTGATGAGGGCGACCACCCCGCCGACGCGGGTGATGCCGACCCAGATCGCGAGGAATTCCGGCCGGCCCGGCATCATCAGGCAGACGGTATCGCCCTTGCGCAGGTCCTGCGCCAACGCCCAGCGCGCGTAACGGTTGGAGCGCGCGGCAAGCTCGCGGTAGCTGAAGCACTCACTATCGGACAGCAGCGCAGGCGCGTCACCGTACCGGTCCGCCAACTCCAGGATGACTTGCGGGAACACACGCGTCGGATGCCTGGCGATCGGCGTGGTCATCCTGAGGGTGCGCAACGCGCCCCGGAGGGAGACCGCGTCCGCCGTCAGCCGCTCGATCACTCCCATGACTGATCCTGGCGGCCCTCACCCCACCCCTCTCCCCTTGGGAGGAAGCGGACCGAGCCCGTGGCAGCAATTTCGATCCAACGCGTGGCGCCGCGACTCGGCGCGGCTCCAGCATCGGGCACCGACCGAAGAGTGGCAAGGCGTCAAAAGCGCCCGCGAATGCGCGGTTATTATCGATATCAACGATCGGGACCGCCGAACGGGACCAGCGGATTGTCCAGCAGCGCCGCGCGATCGGGCTGATCGGAAGCGCTGGCGCCAAGGAAGGCGTCGAACAGGCGCTTGACCGCGTCCGGGTCGAGATCGCGGGTGATCAACACGATGCGGGTGCGCTCGTCACCGTCGGGCCAGCGCGGCAATCGCACCACGGGATGAAAGATGTGCTGCACACCGTGAATGACGACGGGGCTCGCCGGCGTCTCCGCCAGCTTCACGATGCCCTTGAGGCGCAACAGGTTGGGGCCGTGCACCGAGCGCACGAGCTCGAGGAACATGTCGAACATCGCGGCAGGAATCGCGGCGTCGGTGGCGAAGGAAAAGGCGCGGATGCGATCGTCGTGTCGGTTCACATCGTGGTGGTGTTGGTGGTGACCGTGATCCCCGACGCCCCCGGCATAGGCATCGGCTGCGAGCCAGCGCTTGACGTCGGGAATTTTGCGGGCGGGGTCGAACAGGCCGCAGGTCAGGAGGCGCTCGGGCGAGGCCTCGTTTGCCGCGGCATCGAGGACCGGAGCGGCGGGATTGAGACCGTGCAGGCGGGCGACGAGGGCTTCGCGGCCGCGCCGGCCATCCGGTGCGGTGAGGAGGTCGGTTTTGGTGAGCACGATCCGATCCGCGACCGCGACCTGTTTCACCGCTTCCATGTGGGCGTCGAGCGTGGCCGCGCCGTTCATCGCGTCGACCACGGCGATCACCCCGTCGAGCCGGTAGCGCATGACCAGATAGGGATGCGCCATCGTGGTCTGCAGCACCGGCACGGGGTCGGCGAGGCCGGTGGTCTCGAGCACTACGCGGCGAAACACCGCACGGCCATTATCCAGATCGCGGAGCAGTTGCTCCAGTGCGTCGACCAGATCGCCGCGCAACGTGCAGCAAAGGCAGCCGCTTTGCAGCAACACCACGCCTTCTCTGATCGGCTTCACCAGCAGGTGGTCGAGCCCGATCTCGCCGAACTCGTTGATGATCACCGCGGTCTCGGCGAGCGCCGGATCGATGATCAGCCGATTGAGCAACGAGGTCTTGCCGGCGCCGAGAAAGCCGGTCAGCACGGTCAGCGGAATGGGCTCGGACGGGCCCAGGGCATTTTCACGGGGAGCGGGCACCGGTTTTTTCCCTGGAAGATGCCGCGTGCTCGCAGGACCAGGGCGCGCCGCAGCAGCGGGCGGTCATCTCGCCGGCAGGGTCTGCGACGTTTGCTGGGCCGGCGGGCTGAGATCCGTCGCCGCGGGCTTCGGCGCGGGTTTCTTGGGCTTTGGCTTCGGCGCCGGGGCATCGCCGACGGCTCCTGCGGCGGCGGTGGGCGACGCGCCATCCTTTGCGGAGACCTTCGGCGCCGGCGGCCTGGGCTTGGGCTTTGCGCCGTCACCGGTTGCCGGGGAAGCGCCGTCCTTGGACGTGTCCGCGGCCGCCGGGACCTTCGGCTTGGGTTTCGGCTTCGGCTTAGGAGCGGTCGCGTCGCCAGACGGCGCGGCGGCGGTCGCGGTGCCGTTCTTGGCGGCATCCTTTGCCGGATCCTTGGCGCTATCCTTGTTCGCGTCCTTGCTGGCCGAGGGCTTGGCGGCAACGGCCTTCTTCTTTGCGTCGCCCGCGGCCAGCGACCCCGGTGCCGGCGGCTTGGTGCCGGTATAGACCAAGACCGGCTCGCCCAGCTTGATGTCCGGCATCAACGCGGCGGCGCCCTTGGCCTTGGGCGGGCGCAGGCTGGAGAGGAAGACCCCGTAGGGGGAATCGGGATTGTTGTCGACCCCGATCACCTCGTCCTCGTCCTCGGTGGCGGGGCGCTTGCGGTGCGGTCCGCACATTTCATCACGCAGGTTCGGCGGAGTGGCATCGACCGGCTGCACTGTTTCGACCGTACCCAGCGACGGCATCAACCACGACAGTCCGCTATTGCTGTTGAAGCCCCGCTCCAGCAGCTGCGCGGCCTTCAATGCGCGCGCCGCCGACGAGGGAGCGCCCAGCACCACTGCGATCAGCCGTCGATCGCCACGCGTGGCAGTGGCGACGAGATTGAAACCGGAGGCGCAGATGAAGCCGGTCTTCATGCCGTCAGCGCCGGGATAGCGGCCGAGCAAGGTATTGTAGTTCCGCTGCACCATCTTCCCCAGGCGGATGCCCGGCAGGTGCCAGAAATAATCGTATTCCGGCATTTCGCGGATGAGCGCGCGCGCCAGGATGGCCATGTCGCGTGCGGAGACGATCTGATCGTCGGCGGGCAGGCCGTTGGGATTGACGAAGCTCGACTGGATCATGCCGAGGCGACGCGCATTGCTGTTCATCTCATCGGCGAAATTTTCGACCGAGCCGGCGACGCCCTCGGCCAGCACCACGGCCATGTCGTTGGCCGACTTCACCATCAGCATCTTGAGCGCATTGTCGACGGTGATCACGGTTCCGGGCGGGAACCCCATCTTCACCGGCGACTGCGCCGCTGCGTTGGCCGAGACGACGAGCGGCTTGTCCAGCGTGATCCGCCCTTCCTTGACCGCGCGCAGGGTCACGTAGGTGGTCATCAGCTTGGTGGTCGAGGCGGGGTACCAGGGCTGGCCCGCATTCTGCGCGAAGATCACCTTGCCACTGTCGGCTTCGATCACCAGCAGCGCTTCGGCCGCTGCCGGCGCGGCGCTGAGCCCCGTTGCGGCGCAGGCGACGCCCGCCCACATCAGGGTGCGCGCTACGAATGATCGCGTCGAAGACATCACGGCTCCGGGTCCGATCGTTTGGCGGGCCTCGGGAAACGCTCTACTGGAAGAGAGAGGCTATCTAGGCCGAGGATGGTCGAAAGGCAAAACCCATCTGCCCCGCTCACGCCCACAGCGCACTGTTCATGGTCGAAGAAAGCGTCCAAAATTCGGCAGGTTAGCGTCGCCTGGACTTAAGTGTTGCGTTTTCACCACAGATACGGGAAACCGCAAAAATGGGCGCAAATGACAGGAGAGCGTCGTGACTGCTTGCATCGTTGGCTGGGCCCACACCCCCTTCGGCCGACTTGAGGGCGAGACGGTCGAGAGCCTGATCGTACGGGTCGCCCAGCAGGCGCTCGCGGATGCCGGGGTTGCCGCCGCCGACGTCGACGAGATCGTGCTCGGCCATTTCAACGCCGGGTTCTCGGCGCAGGATTTCACCGCATCGCTGGTGCTTCAGGCCTCGCCCGATTTGCGCTTCAAGCGCGCGAGCCGGGTCGAGAACGCCTGCGCCACGGGTTCGGCCGCGGTGCATCAGGGTCTCAAAGCGATCGCGGCGAGAGCCGCCCGTATCGTGCTCGTGGTCGGCGCCGAGCAGATGACCACGACGCCGGCGGAGGACATCGGGCGCAACCTGCTCAAGGCCTCCTATGTGCGCGAGGAGGCTGATATCGACGGCGGCTTTGCCGGCATCTTTGGACAGATCGCGGCACGCTATTTCCAACGCTGGGGCGATCAATCCGACGCGCTCGCGCGCATTGCCGCCAAGAACCATCGCAATGGCGTGAGCAATCCCTATGCCCAGATCCGCAAGGACCTCGGCTACGAGTTCTGCCGCACCGAGAGCGAGAAGAATCCCCGCGTCGCCGGCCCGCTCAAGCGCACGGACTGCTCGCTGGTCTCGGACGGCGCCGCCGCCGTGGTGCTCGCCGACGTTGCGACCGCCCTCAAGCTCGGCAAGGCCGTCGCTTTCCGCGCGGCCGAGCACGTCCAGGATTTCCTGCCGATGTCGAAGCGCGACGTGCTCAAGCTCGAAGGCTGCGGCGAGGCCTGGAAGCGGGCACTGGCGAGCGCGGGCTTGGCACTCTCCGATCTGTCCTTCGTCGAGACCCACGACTGCTTCACCATCGCCGAACTGATGGAATACGAAGCGATGGGACTCGTTCCGGAAGGGCAGGGCGCGCGCGCCGTGGCGGAGGGCCTGACCGAGAAGACCGGCCGCCTGCCGGTCAATCCGTCGGGTGGGCTCAAGGCCAAGGGCCACCCGATCGGTGCCACCGGCGTGTCCATGCATGCACTCACCGCCATGCAGCTCACCGGCAGCGCCGGCGACATGCAGGTCGGCAATGCCAGGCTCGGCGGCATCTTCAACATGGGCGGCACCGCGGTCGCGAACTACGTGAGCATCCTCGAGCGGATCAAATAGCCGGCGTGCGCGGCCGGCGTCGTTGCGTCATCCGCGCGAGCGGGATCGCGGCCAGTACGAGCAGCACCGGCTCCATGGGCAGTCGATATTTTGGCGTCGCCACCGGCCCATTGAGCAGGAGGAAATAGGCGAGCAAACCGCCGGCGAAGGCCGCGCCCCACGGCGACGCTCGCGCCAGCATGACAAAGCCGACCGTCTCGAGGATCAGGATCGGCAGCATGGCGACGAGCCCGACGACCAGCAGGACCTGATAGGCGCCGGGATTGTCGAACAGATAGGCGTGCGTCTTCTCCCACAGGCTCACGCCCGGCGTGTTGTAGAAGCTCGGCTTGGGCAGCGCGCGGACGCGCGGATCGATCAGCAGTGCCGGCGCTCCCAGGTTCACCGCCATGCCCTCGAGCCACGCCTTGGCATAAGCCGCGAGCGGCAAGCGCGCCATCGCCTCACGCGCCAGGTCGGACTTCACGGCCGCGCGCGCGAAGGGATTGGTCTGCGCGTTCAAATCGCCTTCGGCGGTGCAGTCGAGCTTGCGCGGGGCGCACAGCAGCGTCTGCGCGCGCTGCCGGTAGAGGGTTTCCATCCGGTCCACCGTGGTTTGATACGGCGTCCCGTCGGCGCGCTGAGTCACCAATGGGACAATCCAATACGCAAGGTGATGGCCGGCCTGCGCCGTCAGGCTGACGCTGCCGTAGTGGATGACGTTACGCAGCCACACTGGCGCGACCGGCGCCGCGCTGCCAATCGCGAACAATAACGTTGCAACAGAAGCCGCCGCAAACCCCCGGCGATGGACCAGCGCGGCGACGAAGACGAGCGGTATCCCTGCCGCCAGCAGCGGTGCGAGGGCGGGCCGCGTGGCGAGAGCAAGACCGCCGGCGAGGCCGGCGAGCGCGGCGAGGCCATTGGACGGGTGACGCAGGAAACACCCGCCTGCCAGCAACATGAGGGTGAAGAAGAAGAGAAAGACGGTCTCCGTGAGGATCTGAGTGCTGAAGACAATGAGCGTCGCCGAGAACGCAGCCAGAATTCCGGCGATCAACCCGACCCGCGGCGAAACCAGGGCGCCGAGCGCGGCAATGAGCACGCAGGTCCCGGCGTCGACGACTGCCTGCAGGATTGCCGCCATCCGGGGAGCGTCGCCGAACACGCGCTCGATGCCGCCGAGCAGCAGCGGATAAAGCGGCATGCGGTCGGTTTCCGCCACGAGAGTCGGCCAGAAGCTTTCAGGCTTCGCCAGCCCGGTGCCGAGCGCCCAATAGGCGAACGCGTCCTGCTCCGCGAAGAAGGAGTCGTTGCCGGCAAGGAACGCGAGATTGATCAGGCGAACCAGTAGCGCCAGTACGAATACCGCCCTGAGCGGATGAGCGGCGAGACGACAGGCGATTGTGGAGACATGCATCGGTGCAGCCGTAACAGCCCCGGTGATCACCGGCCAGCGAAGCGATCAAGGTCGGTAGTCGGCATGCCGTCGAAAAGACAAGCCACCGGCGCTCCCGACGCCGCGGGCCGTCACGTCTGACCGACCGCCGACATCGGCTCGGGTCGCGGTTTCGCCGTCTCGACGGCCAGGAACTGGCTCCTGGCGAGCTCGGCGAAATGGCCGCCCAGGCGCATCAATTCGTCGAAAGTGCCGCTCTCGATGATGCGGCCGGCCTCGAACACCAGGATCCGGTTGGCGTTGCGGATGGTGGCCAGCCTGTGGGCGATCACGAAGGTGGTGCGACCCTTCATGACCTCGGTGAGCGCGGCCTGAACCTTGGCCTCGGTTAGCGCGTCGAGCGCGCTGGTGGCTTCGTCGAGGATGAGGATCGGCGGATCCTTGAGCAACGCGCGCGCGATCGACAGGCGCTGGCGCTCCCCGCCGGAGAACAACCGGCCCCGTTCGCCGGCATTGGTCTCGAACCCCTGCGGTTGACGCTCGATCACCTCGAGCACCTGCGCCCGTTCGCACGCTGCGCGCAGCTCCTCCTCGGTCGCGTCCGGCCTGCCGACGCGCAGGTTCTCGGCGATCGAGCGATTGAACAGCAGGACCTCCTGGAACACGACGCCGATGTTTCGCCGCAGCCCGGTGAGCGTGAGGGCGCGGATGTCCATTCCGTCGATTCTCACCACGCCCGACTGCGGGTCGAAGGCGCGATGGAGCAAAGCCAGCGCCGTCGACTTGCCGGCCCCGGTCGCGCCCACCAGCGCGACGGTCTCCCCCGGCAGGGCGGTAAAAGTGAGATCGGCAACGGCGGCACGCTTACCGTCGTAGGAAAACGAAACGTCCTTGAATTCGACGAGGCCGTGCAGGCGGCCGGGATCCAGCGCGTCGGGGCGGTCGCGCACCGCCGGCTCGGTGTCGAGCACCTCGAAGAATTCCTTGATCCGCGGCGCGTCCATCACCATCCGGTTGGCGAACTGCACGACGTGTTCGAGCCGGCCGATCAGCAGCGTGGCGTAACTCATGAACATGACGATTTCGCCGACCGTGGTGAGACCGTGCAGATAGAACCAGACGCCCAGCACCAGGATCGACAACATGGTCAACGTGGTCGCCGTGCGCGTGATCACCGTCGTCACCGCCCACCACGACAGCACCGGGATCTGGGCGCTGAGCACGTCGTCGCCCATCTTCTTCATGCCGGAAACTTCGCTCTCGATGCGGGCGAAGCTCTGCACCAGGGCGATGTTCCCGAGCGTGTCGGTGGTGCGCTCGGCGACATCGGAGTAATAGCGCTCGACCGTGCTCTGCAGCTGTTCGCTCTTGCTGACGACCAGCGCGATCAGGGCGGCGAACACGCAGCACAGCACGATCAGCAGCAGGCCGTATCGCCAGTTAATGAAAAGCGTCAGCGGCATCAGAACGATGAGCGACACGAAACTGGCGAAGTGCTCGCGGAAAAAGGCGAGCCACAATGCCCACAGCGTATTGGTGCCGGTCATCATCACTTTCACCAGGCGCCCGGAATGCGAGCCGGTGTAGTAGCTGAGCGGAAGCTGCAGCACGTGCTCGAAGAACATCGTTCGCACCACCTGGTACTGGCGGTGCGCGAGCCGATCGGCGTGGAGGGCGACGAGCGTGCTGCAAACGATGGTGAACAGGGCGAACCCGACCCAGGCGCCGAGCAGCAGCATCAAGTCGTGCAACGGCAGGTCGGAAACACGTGCCTGGGCATTGGCCAGGGTATCGACGATCCGCCCGAACAGGAGCGGTTCCACGAACATGGCGGAGGCCAGAGCCAGGTTGGCGAGCGCCAGAATCCAGCCCAGGCGGGCCTCGCGCCCGAGCATTTCCAGCACGCGGAGGTAGAGACGGAGGAACTTCATAACGCCGACATCGGCACGGCTACGGCTCTCCGCTGCGGGAACATGTCTGCACTTTAACCGAATAACCCCTGCCTGCAACGCCGCTTACATTGACCTGGAGCGGACGCGGTGGGGGCGCGTCCCTCGAATTGCCCAGGTTGTAACCCGCTCCCGGCGGACCGGCACAATATTTGCCGATTTGAGGGGGAGCGACAACGTTTATTGCTGCGCTTGACTCGCGGTGAATTGAGCACACATTGCCGTTAATTGGCACTGCTTCGCAGTGGTTGCTGGGAACTCGGTTGATGCGCGGATTGCGACAAGTGCGTGACGGCGCAGGAACGGCGAGGGGGCATGTTGAACATACCGACTGAATTGCTGCGGACCCTGGTGTCCGTGGTCGATCAACGCAGCTTTACCAAGGCAGCCCACTCGCTCGGCGTCACTCAGCCGGCGGTGAGTGCCCAGATCAAGCGGTTGCAGTTTCTTCTCGGCTACGAGATCCTCGACAAGAGTGCGCCGGGTGTAAGTCTCACCCCGCGGGGAGAGATGGTCGTCGCCCACGCGCGCCGCATGTTGTCGGTCAACGATCAGATCGCGCAGCTCAGCGGCGGTCAGCCGACGGCCCAGACCGTGCGTGTCGCCATCCCCGGCGATTTTGCCGGCGTCAAGATCCCGGCGACTTTGGCCCAGTTCCGCAAGCGCTGGCCGGACATTCGTTTCGTCGCGACTGCGACCAGCTTCGAAAACATGCTGCGCGGGCTGCGTCAGGGCGACATCGACCTGGCGGTTGCGGTCGCCAACTCCAAGCCGTCGATCGAAGCGCATCATCTGTGGATCGATCAGGCGGTTTGGGTGCGCAGCGACGCCACCCAGCTCGATCCCAGCGGTCCGGTTCCGCTGGTGTCGTTCGGCGAGGATTGTTCATGCCGCTACACCGCGGTGAACGCGCTCCATCGCGTCGGGCGTGAATGCGACTTTGTGTTCACCTCGCGCAGCATCGCCAGCCTGGAGGCCGCTGTCCTCGCCGGGCTCGGCGTCATGGTGCTGCCGCGCAGCCGCGCTCTGCAGACCTCGCTCACGGTGTGGGAGGATGCACCGCTTCCGGAACTGCCGGAACTCTATTGCGGCATCTATCTGCGTCAGGGCGGCAACCGTGCCGCCCTCGAGGAACTCGCCGATGAGATCGCGGCGGTGTTGCGTCCGCCGCTAGAGGTGAAGGCGGGAGGGGCTGCGCCCACCCTGGTCCCGGTACGGGCCAGCGGCTCGGGCTATTAGCGCCGGAGCTTCCCGGCGGAGAAGCTCAAGGCTTCCGACGGCGAAGAGGGTTATCCTCTGGCGCGTGACTTCGTTCTGCCGGCAGGATTGTCTTGGTTGCGCCTCACGCGGCCGCGGTGAGCTTTAATCCCGGCATTCTCGTCCGGCGGTGCCTCTCTTCGGCTCGTTGCGTCGTGCGTCGCTGACGCCACCCTCGACAGCCCCGAACGCAACTTGGTGGTGGCCTTGGGCCGGGGGCTGGGTGGCAGCGGAGAGCCCTCCTCGAACGCACCGAGCCCGAACAGGAAATCCGCTCCCGCGCGGGTCACGTGTTCGGCCGCGAGCGTCGCGGCGGCGCGTTCGTCGCCCTCGATGATGGCGCGCAGGATTGCCGCGTGCTCGTTCCAGGAACGAGCCTGCCGCACGGGATCGTTCGGGGAGAACAGCATTGCGGTCCGCTCCCGCAATTTCCTCAGGAGCTCGCCCAGAACCCTGTTCTGTCCCGCCTCCGCCAGTTCGCGGTGGAACTGCTGGTTCAGGTCGGACAACTGATCAAACCGCTTGGCGGCAACTGCAGCCGTTCCTTTGTTCAAAACAATTTCGATGTGCTTGAGAGTCTGCCGATCCTGCCGGCGCGCCGCCAGCCGCGCGTTCTGTCCCTCCAGGAGGGCGCGCAACTCTATGGTCTCGCGCGCCTCCTGCTCCGTCATCACGACGACGGAGGCGCCGCGGCGTGCGGTGACTTCGATCAAACCCTCCGAGGCGAGCGCCCGGATCGCCTCGCGCACTGGATTGCGCGACACACCCAACTCCTCGGCCAGACGTCCTTCGATCAGGCGCTCGCCCGGCTTCAGGCGTTGGTTCAGGATCGCCTGACGCAGTTCGGAAATGACTTTGCCGTGGAGCGGCGAGTGCGTTTCGCCAAGCCGGCGCATCGATGTTCTGTGCCTGAGCACCATGACTTTGACCTATGCAGGAATGTCGAGAAAGCCTGCGACACTGATGGCGACGAGAGCGCGCCTGGCATTCTTTTCGCTGCGGCGAATCTCGACATCGCCCCTTTGAACACTCTACTCCAACTTGAGGCCGCGTGCCATCAAGCGGCCTTTCCCACTCCGCGCAATTCCATGAGAGGGAGAAACGAGCCAGATAACATTGGCGGCCGGCCTGTTCATGTGGAGCGTGGAACGAAGTCCCCATGCTCCAGAGCCGTTCGAACGGTCGCCCGTGACGAGCGAACGTCCGTGCCGGCCTCGACGGCAAGATACTTTTTCCCTGCGCCATTTCCGGCAGAGGCGGCAGCGAAGACGGCAGCGATCAAGGTCGCTTGGTCTCCCAGGAGACGCTGACATCACCTTTGAGGAACGTCTGACAGGCCATGCGATAGCCATCCTTGAACTGAGCCTCGGTCAGATGGTTGCGCTCCTTTGCCTTGATTTCGTCGGTGTTCTCGATCCCTTTCTCGATTTTGCATTTGCAGGTCCCGCATAATCCGCCGCCGCACTTGAACGGTATTCCGCCTTTTTCGCGCAGCGAAATGCGAAGCAGATTGCTGTTCTCAGGCGCGCTGACCACCTTCCCGTCGTTGGTCAGAAACGTCACTTCGATCATGGCGCGATCCGATCGCAACGACGCGGTCAGCCGTCGGCTACGGCAACTTTTTCCAGCGTTGCCTCCACGCTGCCAAAGCTGGTCAGATGTTTCAGTTCGATCAGGGCGCGCTCGACGGTCGCGAACTTATCAAAGAATTTCGAAGGGACATCGTTCACGATCAAGGTCCCTTCTTCGATCACCCTGATCTTGGTGTCTTTAAGCAGTTCCGCGATCACGAAGCGCGCCTTCTTTTCCCCGTAGAACAGGTAGTCGTAGGCTTCCAAAGGCCGCAGTCCATCGACGATCTCGGTTCTGAATTTTCCGGGCTTGCTCGTCAAAATCACGTACATGGCAGAGTCCTCCAGCCATCTGTCGCGGCGACGGCGCGCTCCCGGTCGAAGCCCCTCACGGCGAGGCGGGAGCCAAGGGTTCGAGCGGCTTGTCGTCCTGCGCCAGTTCGAGATCGTGACTGAGCCACAACTGGCAGACCAGGCGATAACCCTCTTCGAGCTTGGCGCCCAACTGCTTCTTTTCTTTCCAATTGGGCGCCGGGAGATGCTCAGCCCCGTCGATGATGCGGCTGGCGCACTTGGCGCACTTTCCCATCCCGCAGCCGTACCGAAGGTTGGGGTAGGGAAATTGCTTGATGCCGGCTCTCACGACGAGGTTGGTATTCTCGTTGACCTCGCCCCGATGGATCTGACCGCCGCGATGAAGAACGATTGTCGGCACTTGGTCACGCCTGCAGCAATTCGCGCTCGAACCCGGGGACCTTGCTTTCGACCTGTTCGAGTTCCGACAGCGGGATATCCTTCGCCACGTAGTCGTAGTAGAGCGCGGTCGTGTAGAGCAGCCGCATCTGCGCGCCGACCTCACAAATCTTCAGACAGCGTTGCTGCAGGTCGACCGTGTCGGCGTGTTCGAGAACGATCTGGTAGCCGCGTTCACCATGGATTTCGTCGGAGACGATATGGAGGTCGAAGAATTCGACTTCTTCGTCCGTGAATTTGTATTTCTCGCGCAGAGTCGGCGTCTGCTTGCGATAGATCGAAGGAACCTGCGATTCCAGCCCGACCACGAGGCCGGCCACGGCGACAATGGGATCCTCTCGCATGGAGACGGCATAGCACCAGCTTTGCAACCCGCGCGTCGTAGCGGTCATGTTGTCCGCATCCTTGACCCGCTCCTCGGTCGTGCCGCACGCCTTGGCGAAGCGGATCAGCAGATCGGTGTGGCGATCGCCGCCGATTTCCTCCTCGTACATGTTAGCGAGCAGGAAATCCTTGGCATCGGTGTAGCGATCGGGCATGCGGGCATAGATGTATGCCAGATAGTCGGCGAATGGCCCGACGTAGTGATAGTGGTTCTCGGCCCAGCGCGCGAGGTGCGCGCGACTGAGTTTGCCGCTTGCCCAAGCGATGCTGAAAGGGGCCTTGTTCGCGCTCTTGCCTTTGATGGCGTTTTCGAGCGCGGCGCGGAATTCAACGTGGTTCATCAGGTCGGGCATTGTGCGCTCCTGTCCGGTACGAGATGGAGACGGCTGCACGGCGTGCGGGCGAATTCGGGGGCTCCCGCCGAGGCCAATAATTGAATACTGTATACGAGAATTGGCAGCCGTCAACACGGTCAAAT
>DASSJW010000071.1:0-8130 GCA_035690995.1 Xanthobacteraceae bacterium | reverse complement strand
AGAACCCGAGCCCGGACCGCCTTGCCGAGCTGGTCGGAGCCGGCGTCGTGCCGATGGACAATCTCGTTCTGCTCGGCTTTGTCGACGCCAACGGCATACTCACGCAGACCGACCGAGGGCCGGACAAGAGCGCCCTCGATCTTTCCGACCGGGAACATATCCGCGTTCACCTCGACAGGAGGACGGACGGATTGTTCGTCGGCAAGCCGGTTCTTGGCCGCGCCTCGGGGCGATGGTCGATTCAATTGTCACGGGCGGTGCGAGAGGCGGATGGATCGCTGTTGGGCGTGATCGTGGCCGCGATGGACCCATCGTACTTCGAGAGGTTCTGGGAACGGGCGAAGCTCGCGTCGACCGACCGGGTCGAGTTGATCGGCACCGACGGGGTCGTGCGCGCACGCAATTCCGAAAGCACCCAGGCTCTCATGAGCGGCCTGCAAAGACCGGAGCTTCCCGTTATCGCCACCAACGACGGCGGTCACTTCCGGGACCACGATTCCTTCGATGGCGTCGAGCGTCTTTCCTATTACAAGCGGCTCGAAAATCTCCCTCTCATCTTAACCGTAGGAGTGGACGAATCCGTCATCGCCAAGGCCGTGGCAAGCCAGCAGCAGGCCTATATCAAGCTTGGCGCTGTCGCCACCCTTGCAATTCTGCTGCTCGGGTATCTGCTGTCGCAACGAACGTTGCAGCTTGCCGACGAGCGCCGCGAGGCGGACCGCGCCCGCCAGCGATTACGCGATGCGATCGAGGCCATTCCTGAAGGATTCGCCTTGTACGATTCGGACGACCGCCTTGCGGTGTTTAATTCCGCGTATCGCCGGGCCTACGCGACAAGCGCGCCCTTCATCCGTGAAGGCACCACGTTCGAGGAACTGATCCGCGAGGGCGCGAAGCGCGGCCAATACCCGCCCGCGATAGGGCGGCTGGAGGAGTGGGTCGCGGAGCGAATGCAGCTGCACCGGACCTCGCCGGGCCCATTCGAACAGCAGATCAACAATGGGCGCTGGTTGAGAATCGAAGAACGGCGAACCGCGGATGGTGGAGTGGTGGGCATCCGTGCCGACATCACGGAGCTCAAGGCGCGTGAAAACGAGCTTGCCCGTCAGTCGGATCTGATGACCGCCACCTTCGATCACATGAGCGAGGGACTTACCGTCGTCGATGCCAACGGCAATCTGATCGCATGGAATCGTCGCTTCGAGCAGATGTTCGCGGCCCCTGCACAGCTGAATGGCGCCGACAGGGAGCAGGAAAAAGGGTTCGTCCGGACGACCGAGGAGACCGACGAGAACTGGCGCCTGTTCGCGGCGGATGCCGAACGGCTCGTGCAGGCCAGTTGTCGCATGCCGGGGGAGGCGCTCAACCATCTGGCCTCCGATGGCCGCACCATCGAGATCAAGAGCAGCCTCATGCCGCACGGCGGCGCCGTCACGATCTATACCGACGTGACCGAGCGTAAGCGGGTCGACCGCGAGATGCGCGCGGCGCGCGAAGCAGCCGAAACCGCCGATCGCGCGAAGTCCGAATTCGTCGCGATGATCAGCCACGAGCTGCGCACCCCGATGAACGGCGTGCTCGGCCTGACCAGCCTGCTGCTCGACACCAAACTCGATTCCACGCAGATGCGCTACGCTCGCGCGATCGACGAATCCGGCAACCGGCTGCTGGGCCTGATCAACGAAATTCTCGATCTGTTTCGGTTGGAGGCGGGTCGCGCCGAGCTCGAATGCGCTCCGTTCGATCTGCCGGCGCTGATCAAGAGCGTGACGGACACGACGCGCGTTCTCGTCGGCGACAAGCCGATCTCGGTGACGGCGAGGATCGAGAATGGCGTGCCCCGCATGCTTCTCGGCGCCGGCGATCGCATCTACCAGATCCTGCAGAACCTGTTGGGCAATGCCGCCAAATTCACCGAACGCGGGGCGATCGAGCTGCGGGTCTCGTGCCGGGCCTCGGCGGAGCCGCACAAGCTGATCCGCATGGAAATCTCGGACACCGGCCCCGGCATCCCGGACGAGGTGCAACCCAGGCTGTTCAACGCGTTCGAGCAGGGCGGGCCGGAGATCGCGCGCCGGTTCGGCGGCACAGGTCTGGGTTTGGTCATTTGCAAGCGGCTGGTCGACCTGATGGGAGGGCGGATCTCGTTTACCAGCCGGGTCGGCGTGGGAACCACCTTCTGCGTGGAGCTCAGCTTGCCCGTAACGGAGGAGACTGCGGCAGCAGCGCCAATGCAGGGCACCGCCCTAGGGACGGCGACACGGCCCCTGCGCGTGCTCGTGGCGGAGGATACGCCCGCGAGCCAGATGGTGGTGCAGGCGATGCTCGAGAAGCAGGGCCATAGCGTTCACCTCGTGGGGAACGGCCGCGAGGCGGTAGACGCGGCGCGGCGCGGCGGCTTCGATGTCGTCCTCATGGACCTGCAGATGCCGGTCATGGATGGGCTGGAGGCGGCCGGAGAAATTCGCGCATTGCCCGCGCCGCTGCGCGATGTGCCGATCGTCGCGCTCACCGCGCAGGCGCTGCCAACCGACCAAGCGCGCACATCGCGTGCGGGCATGAACTATCACTTGGTCAAGCCGATCAAGGCCGCGCAACTCGAAAACGTGCTGGCGAAAGTAGCAGCCTCCACGCCGCGCGCCGGCGACGATGCTGCCGCCGCGCCCAACACCGCCCCTCCGGGCGAGGTGGTCGACGATGAGGCGCTGGCGAATCTACGCCGGGAATTGGGAGATTCCGCCTTCAGTGCAATTGCCAGGCGCTTCCTGATCGATTCTCGCGATACCCTTCGGAACATCGATACCGCCCTCGGCGCTCGCGACGGCGTGGCGCTGCGCCGCCACGCGCACCGGTTCGCCGGGCTGTCGGGTCAGTTCGGGCTCACGCAGGCGGCGCAACTCGCGACCGAAACCGAGAACGCGCTCGACGACGCAAACCTGCGCGGCTGCGCCCGCCGCCTCCTGGTCGAGGCGGCTGCGGCCGTGGCGGAGGTTGAACGCCGATTGGACCTGGAGCCGGAGCTGCTGCTCCGCTCGGCGAACGCACCCATACCGGCATGACCGCGCAAACGCAGAGAGAAAAGCGATGAGCTCCCGGACTCCGACCATCTACGTTGTCGAAGACGTGGCGACGATCGCGGAAACCTACAAGAGCTATCTGCAAAGCGACCGCACGCCGTGCAGCGTCGAGATTTTCGAAACCGGCTCCGCGGCCCTGTCGGCCATCGACAAAGCGGCGCCGAGCGTCATCCTGCTCGACGTGCAACTGCCGGACATGAACGGGCTCGACATTCTGCGGCAGATCAAAGCGCGCAACATCCCGGTCGAAGTGATCGTCGTCACCAGCCAGGGATCGATCAATCTGGCGGTGGAGGCGATGCGCGAAGGCGCGTTCGACTTCGTGGTCAAGCCGTGCTCGCGTGACCGCCTGCGCGTCACGGTTCGCAATGCGCTGGACCGGCGAAAGCTCTCCAATGAGCTGGCCGCGATGGAGGAGGAATACATTCGCGATCATTTTGCCGGCTTCATCGGCAAATCGCTCAAGATGCAGACGGTCTACCGCATCATTCAGAGCGCCGCTCCTTCCAACGCGACGATATTCGTGACTGGCGAAAGCGGCACCGGCAA
Source organism: Xanthobacteraceae bacterium (assembly GCA_035690995.1). Taxonomy (GTDB): domain Bacteria; phylum Pseudomonadota; class Alphaproteobacteria; order Rhizobiales; family Xanthobacteraceae; genus VAZQ01. The sequence goes on along the minus strand of DASSJW010000071.1, from coordinate 4,504 downwards.
GGAGCTCTGCGCGCGCGCGCTGCACGACTTCAGCAAACGGGCGAAGGGGCCGTTCGTCACGCTGAACTGCGCAGCCATCCCGCACGATCTGCTGGAGAGCGAGCTGTTCGGCCACGTCAAAGGGGCGTTCACTGGTGCGAGCACCGAACGCAAAGGCGCGGCGCTCATGGCGAACGGCGGAACGCTGTTTCTGGACGAGATCTGCGAGATGGAACCGTCCCTGCAGGTCAAAATGCTGCGATTCCTCCAAGATGGCGTCGTACAGCGCGTGGGAGAGGACACTCCCCGTTCGACCGATATCCGAATCGTATGCGCCACCAACCGCGACCCGCGGGCCGAGGTCAGTGCGGGGCGATTCCGCGAGGACCTGTTCTACCGGTTACACGTCGTTCCGATTGAGCTTCCGCCGCTGCGCGAGCGCGACGACGACGTGCTGCTGATCGCGCGCCACTTTCTCCAACGCTTTGGCAAGGAGGACGGAAAACGCTTCAGCCGCCTCTCCGCTGATGTCGAACAGCTGTTCCTGTCATATCCATGGCCCGGCAACGTGCGCCAGTTGCAAAACGTCATGCGCAACATCGTGGTGCTGCATGACGGTGAGGCCGTGGAATTGGATATGCTGCCCGCCGAACTCAAGGGATCGGCGGACGGCCCGCCTTTCGCGGAGCAGGGCGCTGGCATTGCGTCGCGGCGGCAAAACGGTGCCGCCTCCGCGCCGGTACTGCCGGCCGCGAACGGCCGCGGAAAGATCATGCCGCTCGACTGCGTGATCCGCACCACCATCGAGAATGCCATCACGGCCTGCAACGGCAGCATTCCGCGCGCCGCGACCGCGTTGAAGATCAGCCCCTCCACGCTCTATCGACGCATTCAAGGCTGGCAGGAGGACGCCGCCGCCGCCGGCAGCGCAGGCGGGATGCTGTCTCCCTGATTGCTCTCGGGACCGCCGGCAAATCGCTTTCCCGACCGCGCGACGCGTCTGACTTAGCTGATCTTGACCTTGGTAAAGTACGGCGGCGGCGTCACGCCTTGGTCAAATTCGATCCAAATCAACTGCTGCCGATCGGTGGGCGCGAACGCTTTCTGAAACTCGCGCGGGAGGACCGATGCCACCGTCCCGATCTTGGAAATAGTGCCCGACAACGCCCCGTTTCCTGGATCGATACGAACTTTCTGCCCGACTCTCAATCGATACCAGCGCCCGACTGGAAACCAGGCCACCACGAACCGGTGCTCGCCGACGAGCTCCAATAGCGGATCGCCGGCCCGCAACACCGCGCCGCGGTTCGCCAGGATCGAGCTGACCGTGCCGGTGATTGGCGCGCGCAGGCGGCCGTCGTCGAATAGATTGAGCAGGTCGGACAGAGCCACGTTGGCTTGTTCGGTAGCCACGTTCAGCATGGTGATCTGGTCCGCCAACGCTCGCCTTTCCGCCCGCAGCGATTCGGCGTCTTTTAGGCCGTTATAGGCCTGCTCGGCGGCGGCGGTGCGGGTGATGATGGGAAGAAGACCCTTGTCGTAAATCTGATTGAGCTGGTTCTGGCCTTCGATGGCGACCGATTCACGATGCTCTGCCTTGCCGACCGTTGCATTGACCACCTCGCTGCGAATCCGCATGTCCGCCAGCCGGCCCGCCCGGATGACGGCGTCGGAGGTCAGCCGGGCGCGCGTGTCGGCCACCTGCTGCGAAGTCGTGTTGGCGACGACGGTTCCCTCCACGACCTTCTCGCCCTCCTTCACCAGGACGTCGCGAACGGTCATGTTGAACTCGGCGGCGACGACCGCAGGCTGCCCGATGACCAGCCCTTCGCCGCGCAAGTAGATGTTACCGCCGAAGAAGGTGTCCACCATCCAGGCACCGAACGCGACAAGCGCCAGCAGATAGGTCCATTTGATGACCACGCGCTTCATGACAGTCTCCACCTTTGATGTTCTGGAATGTAATTGTCGCGCCGCGAATTGACCAAGATGAGCTCACCCAAGATGGCGACCAATCTGATGGGAAGCATGATTATCGTCTGCATCAGCGTGTAGAGCGGTACGTACGGGATCAGTCGCATCGGGACTCGCGCGATGATGCAAACGAGGACATCCAACGCCGCTAGACCAAAATAGGTCGCCCCCAGAATCGTGACCGAAAACTCGCCGACGCATGACCACAACCAGACAAAGTAGACAGGCAATGCCAGAGGAAGCGCGGCCGAAAACCAAAGCACGTCGGCGACGACCAAGGCTTCCTTGAGCCGGAAATCGGACGCAAGAGGATTGATGTTTCCGATCCACTTTCTGAACCAGATGGTGATCAGTCCCGCATCCCAGCGAAGCCGCTGCAGCGTGAGGCCCGTCAAGGTTTCAGGAACGTTGGTCTTGCCTACGGATTCGGGGGCAAATCGGATGGAATATCCTTTGCGGCGCAATTTCATCGTCAGGGCGGCATCCTCGGCAACTTCCATGTCCAATCCGCCTACTTCCCGCACGGCGGATCGTCTGAAACCGCCGAATGCGCCGGATACGTTCGGCAGGATGTCGAGAGCGTCGGCCACCTGCCGGCCCATCGAAATCGCAACGGCATACTCGATGGCCTGAAAGCGCGTTGTCAGGCTGGCGCTTTCGTTGAGAACCCTGAGATTGCAGCAGACGCCGCCCACCTTCGGATCCGCAAAATAGGGCAGCGCCGCCGCAATCGCGCCCGGCTCCAGTATGGTGTCCGCATCGATGATGAAAACGATTTCGTTCGTGCAGTATGACAGGCCAAGATTGACGGCGGTGATCTTGCTGCTGCGAAATGGCAGCCGGATCGCTTTGTGTATCAGCCCCTCCGCCTTCAGCCCCTCGATGACCTCCCACATCCCGTCGGTCGAACCGTCGTCGACGACGATGATCTGGTCGGCTTCGATTGCCTTGACGCAGGCAGCAATGGACTTTGCTTCATTGTGGCCGGCTACGACGGCACTCGTGGCGAGGTGCAGTGGAGGAAGTGGCTTCCTCCCGCACACCGAGACCACCGTGAGCGCAATGAGGTACCTCGGCACATCGAAAATCAATGTGAACCAAAACAGCAAGGCCGCCGACGTCGGATCAAGCGACAATAGGAAATTCAATGATTGCATCGTGCCGGGACCCGTGGTGCGGCAGCGGCCGCGGTGTCCAGCACTACTCAAGCCCCGTGCCAGCGGCCGGCGCCGGCACGTGTGCAATGATTTCAATGGCTTAGGGAATTCGACCCGCGGGACGTGGAGCTGGAACGTTCGCATTCTGCAAATGACGCATCAGGTCATTTGCATCTTGCAAAGCCGCTCGCGGCCCACATTGCCTGCCCGCGCAGGCAGCGCGCTGTCTCGGTGACCCGGACGGCTCGCCTCAATACACCCGATGGAGCGGCGGCTCGGCTCGCACCAGCACGCGCTCGACGTTCTGCCAAGCCGAGCGGAACAGCAGCGCCGACGATTGGCGCGTGACGCCGGCGATGTGCGGCGTCAGCAACAGCCGGCGTGCGCCCTCTCCCGCCAGGGCAACGAGCGGATTGTCCGGCGCGGGTGGTTCGGTCGAATAGACGTCGACGGCGGCGCCGCCGAGATGCCCGGACGCGAGTTGCCGGGCGAGCGCGGCTTCGTCGACGATGCCGCCGCGCGCCGCCTGAACAAGGACTGCGCCCGGCTTCATGGCGGCAAGCTCGGCCTCACCGATCATGCCGCGCGTCGCCGCGACCAGCGGCACATGCAGGGTCACCACGTCGGCGGCAGCCAGCAGCTCCCGGAGCGGCATTGATTGCGCGCCCAAGGCCTGCGCTGCTGCGACGTCGCGGGGCGCCGGATCGTAAAAACAGAGACGGCACCCCATGCGCTGGAAGGCCTGGGCCACCGCCGTTCCGATGGTACCGAACCCGACCACGCCCACCAGCAGACCTTCCAACCCGGCGAGATTATCTGCCAGCATCCGGGCGCGGAAATCGACATATCGGCCTTGGCCGATCTCCGCGTCTGCCCAGGCGAGGCGGCGCAGCAGCATCGAGGCGGCGGTGACGGCATATTCGGCCACGGCACTGTTGCTGGCTCCCGGAACGTTGGCGACCGGAATGCCGAGCCCAGTCAGCGCGGTCTCGTCGAGCCGATCCACGCCGGCGCCGGTGATCTGGATGAGCTTGAGCTCGCAGCCATCGAACAGCGTGCCGGGAAGCTTCGGCCCAACCGCCGGAATGACGAGCGCGGACACCTCTGCCAAGCGCCGCCGGAGCGCCGGATCGTCAGGCTTGGTGTAGCCCACTTTGAGCGACGCCGGCGGCAGCGCATCGACGCGCGCAAAATCGGCTTCCGGCCGCAGGCAAAGGACCTCGAACGCCATTACGATCTCAAAAACTCGGAAATTCGTCGGTCCGCGCGCTGACGTCCGGAACCGGGAAGAAACACAACAGGACGAGCGGAACGCTCCCGGTGTTGCGCGTCATGTGCTTCTCGTTCGGCGGGATCAGCACGATGTCGCCCGGCTTGATCGGGATCTCGCCGCT
>DASSJW010000070.1:0-3283 GCA_035690995.1 Xanthobacteraceae bacterium | reverse complement strand
GCGCTGATGATCCTGGTCCTGGTGGTACGGCCGTCAGGACTGGTCGGACGAAAGGGCTTCGAATGAACGCCCGACCCTCGATCACGGTCGTGCGCGCCGCGCTTGCCCTGCTTCTGACCGGAGCCGTTCTCGCCTTCGGCTTCTCCGCCAACAACTACCTGCTGCAGGCCGGTACTACGCTTGCGATGTCCGCGGTGCTCTGTCTGGCCTGGAACATCGTGGGCGGGTTCATGGGCTACCCCTCGTTCGCGACGGCGGCGTTTTTCGGCCTCGGCGCCTATATCGGGGGCATCACCCAGGACGCGGGCGCCTGGTTGGGCGTCGCGTGGCTCGCGGCCGCGCTGGGCGGCGCGGTATTTGCCGCTTCGCTGGGAAGCATTCTATTGGGGCTTCGCGGGCACTACTTCGCCATCGGCACGATCGCGGTGGTCGAGGTCATGCGCGAGGTGGCGAACAACTGGGAAGGACTTACCGGAGGCGCCGTCGGGATCAACATTCCGATCATCCCCGGTTCGCCGCGCGAGGTGGGAATCTTCTTTTATCTCGTCATGTGGGCGTTGGCGGCCATCACCCTCGCGCTCACGGCCTGCATCGCGAGATCGAAGTTCGGCTTCAGCCTGCGCTGCATCCGGCAAAACGAAAACGCCGCCCGCATGGTCGGGATCGACGTGTTCCGCGCCAAGTGTGCCGCTTTCATCTTGTCCGGTTTGATCGTTTCCACCGCCGGGTCCATTTACGCGTCGATGGTGGCTTTCATCGAACCCAAGGACGTCTTCAATGTGCTGCTCTCGATCGAAATCCCGGTGATGGTCATGCTCGGCGGCGCCGGCACCATCGCCGGGCCCCTGGTCGGGGCCATCCTCTATATCTTCCTGAAGGAAGTCGTCTGGGTAAACTTCATCAACTTTCACACCGCCATCCTTGGAATCATCATCATCGCAGTGATCTATGTGGTGCCGCGCGGTGTCCTGCGGCTGTTTCAAGGCCCAGCCTGGTCGAAGATTTCCGCGCGACTGCTCCGTCCAAGCCGCGCGGATCGAGCGTCATGACCGAGCCCGCACTGCGACTTGAGGGTCTGACGCGTCGCTTCGGCGGCGTGACCGCGGTCGACAATGTCTCTGTCAGCATTCCCAAAGGTGAGATCGTTGGTCTGGTCGGGCCCAACGGCGCCGGCAAGACGACATTGGTCAACCTCGTCACCGGCTTCGTGCCGAAGACGGCCGGACAGGTCTTTTTCGAAGGAACCGACGTCACCCGCCTGCCGCCCCATCAGATTGCCCGCAACGGCATTGCGCGCACATTTCAAATTGTTCAGCCCTTCGCCGAAATGACCGTTCTGGAGAATGTCATGGCCGGCGCGTTGTTCGCCGGACAGCGCGGCACCATGAAGGAGGCGGACGACAAGGCGCGCCACTTCCTGGAGTTCGTCGGGCTCGACCGGTTCGCGGACTATTCCGCGTCGGAACTGTCCCTCGCCGACCGCAAGCGGCTCGAACTAGCAAAGAGCCTCGCCATGGAGCCGCGCCTTTTGTTCCTTGACGAGGTCAACGCCGGCCTCAACTCCGGCGAGATCGACAACGCGCTGGAGCTCATCCGCAAGGTTTCGCGCATGGGCGTCACCATCATCATCATCGAGCACGTGCTGCGGATCGTACTGTCCCTGGTGAAGCGGCTGATCGTGCTTCACCACGGCGCGATGCTGAGCGACGGTCCGCCGGCGGAGGTGCTCAAGGACGCCGCCGTCATCAAAGCCTATCTCGGCACCAAGTTCGGCAAGCGTCACGAGGCTGAATTCCACCAGCAGCAAGAGAAGTATCAGCAGGAACTCAGATCGGATCGGGGTACAAATGAGTGATCAAAAAAAGGTCGTCGTCCGTGGCGGCCAAGTCTACGATCATGACGGCGACGTCCATAAGCCCAAGGTCGCCGACATCCTGATCCAGGACGGCACTATTGTCGCGGTTGGACAGAATCTCGACTCCGGCGGCGCCGAGATCGTGGATGCGCGCAACAGGCTCGTCGTTCCTGGCCTCATCAACGCCCACTATCATTCGCACGATACCCTCTGCCGCGGGCTGTTCGAGGAATTGCCCCTGGAATTCTGGCTGCTCTACACGCTGCCGCTGGGCATCAATCGCAGCAAGGAAGAGCTGCGCGCGCGCACCCTGGTCGGCGCCCTGGAGTCGATCCAATGCGGAATTACCTGCGTTCAGGACATGCTGGGGCTGTTCCCTCTCGATGACGAATCGACCGATATCGTGGTCGACGCCTATCGGGACATCGGGTTGCGGGTCGTGTTCTCGCCGATGGTGTGGGACATCCCGCCGATCGCCATGGTGCGGCACAAGGATTCGCTGCCGCCGGATGTCCAGGACATGCTCGGCACGGTCGGCCGGCCGATTCAGGATCAGCTCGACTATCTCGACCGCCAGTTCAACCGCCATGCCGGGACCGGTCCGCTGCATTGGGCCATCGCGCCGTTCGCGCCGCAGCGATGCTCGCCGAAGATGTTGCAGGGCTGCGCGGAGCTGTCGCACAAGCACGATCTGCCGGTTTACACCCACGTGTACGAGACCCGCGGCCAAAGGCTGATCGCTCGCGAGCTGTTCGCGGACCACGACGGCTCGTTGATCACCTATATGGAACGCAACGGCCTGCTCGGGCCGAAGCTCAACATCGTGCACAGTGTCTGGATCACGCGGCCCGAGATGGATCGCATGGCGGCCGCCGATGCCGGCATCGTGCTCAATCACCTGAGCAACTTGAAGCTGAAGAGCGGCATTGCGCCGGTGCTCGATCTGCGGGAGGCAGGCGTACGCATCGGGCTGGGCTGCGACAATTGCAGCGGCAGCGACGTGCAGAGCATTTTCCAGGCGATGAAGACGTTCTGCCTGTTCGCCGCGGTCAGCGATCCGGAGCCGGGGGCGCCGCTGGCGCATGAGGTGCTGCGCCATGCCACGCTCGGCAACGCGCGCACCGCGGGATTGCAAGGCAAGGTCGGCGCGATCAAGGCCGGCCACAAGGCGGACCTGGTCCTGATCGACCTCAACGACACCGCCTACCTGCCCTACAACAGCGCTGCCCGGCAATTGGTCTATACCGAGACCGGCCGTGGCATCGACAGCGTGATGATTGATGGCCGCATGGTCATGAAGGAGCGCCGGGTCACCACCATCGACACCGATGCGTTACGCCGCGAAGTCGAGAGCCTGATGCGCCACTTCATCGCGGACTATGATGCCGTGGTGAAATCGCGCGCACGCGCCCTGCCCTATATGCTGGA
>DASSJW010000069.1:0-3435 GCA_035690995.1 Xanthobacteraceae bacterium | reverse complement strand
CCGTGGGAACGGGGCGGCCGATCGCTCGCTGGAGCGGAGCCGGCGGCCGGGATTACCGGTGTTCGCAAGCGCTATGGCGTGCGAGCATCCGCGAGGAGTGCTGCGATCTGGCCGGGTGTCGCCGCTGCCAGGCGGCGGGCTTCGCGCCCGAGATGCGCCTGGTCGGCGTAGCCGGCTTCCACGGCGAGGCTCGCCGCCGAGCCATTGCGCGCGCCGCGCAGCAGTTTGAGGAAGCGCTGGAATCGCAGGATGCGGTTGAGCGTCTTCGGTCCATAACCAAATGCCGCTTCGAACCGCCGGCGCAGGGTGCGTTCGCTCAGCGCGAGCTCCCCGGCAAGCCAGGGGATGAGCGCTTGGCCGGGCGGCGTCCCGCGCGCGATGAGTTCGAACGCCGCATGCATGTCGGGCCGCCGCGACGGAACCGATGGCGCTCGCCGTAGCAACGCGTATTCGAGCACGCGCACCAGCGCGCCGATGTCGCGCGCCTCGCCCGCGCTTTCCGCCATGCGGCGCGCCTCGGGCCCCCAAAACGCCTCCAGCGGGATGCGGCGGTCGACCGCCTCGGACGCCGGCAGCCCCAACCAGGCGGCGGCGACGGCCGGACGGAAGCGGAACCCCACCACCGTTGTGCCCGCCGCGAGCCGTTCGATCTTGGGCGCGCGATCCGGGCCGGCGATCCGCAAGATTCCGTCGATCCATTCCAGGTCGATGCAGCCGTCCGGCACGATCACCACCGGCTGCACGTCCGGCCTGGGCAATCGATGCACCCAGATGCAGGCGAAGTGATCCCGCAGCGCGCCGTCGACCGGGCGCTCGCGGTAGCTTCCCGCCGCTTGTGCCAGCATGCGGCTCTCCGTTGCGTCCGTCGTCACCCAAGGCTTCCGGCGCGCCCGCTGCGGACCTTGCGAGATTGGCCGTTTCGTTCAAGACGCCCGGGGCCGATGGCGGCAGGTTGACCCCAATTGTGATCGCAGCATGTCGCGGACCAGAGCGCGCGCGGCACGCCGGCGGTGCAAGCGTTCAACCGGATCGCGGGATGAGAGACGACATCATGGCGCAGGCAGAGAACGACCGCCGCATCGACTATATCGAGCTGGGCGTTGCCGACGTGGAGCGCTCAAAGGCGTTCTACGGCAAGGCGTTCGCCTGGACTTTCACGCATTACGGGCCGACCTATTGCGAGTTCTCCGATGGTCGATTGCACGGCGGGTTTACGACCGCAACGCCGTCGCGTCCGGGCGGGCCGCTGGTGATCCTCTACGCCGTCGACCTGGTGGCAACGCAAGCCCAGGTCGAAGCGGCCGGCGGACGGATCGCAAAACCGATCTTCGATTTCCCGGGCGGGCAGCGCTTCCATTTCCTCGACCCCGACGGCTACGAGCTGGCGGTCTGGTCGAAGCGATAGGGCGATGGCGCTGCGCGCTTATGCGAGATCGCGCGCGCCCTCGCTCTCGTGTCCCGGCTCTCGTTCCGCTCGGCTTCGCCGCTCTGCACTCGGCCGGGACACGAGACCAGCGCGACACGACGGATCGCAATGAGAAATCATATAGCGCTTCGCGAGTCGTCATGCTGGGTCCCGGATCTCGTTCCGCTCCCGCAAGTGCGCTCGCTGCACTCGCCCGGGACACGAGACTAGCGCGCCGGCACGCTCTCGCCGAGCCAGCCGATGATCAGGTCGGCGATCTGCAGGTTGTTCTTGTCCATCATCAGCATGTGGCTGTTGCCCTTGTGGCCGGCCTCGGGCAGCAGCAGGAACCTGGCGGAGCCGCCGGCGGACTTCACGGCATTGACGGTCGCGACGCAGCCATTGCGGCGCTCGTCGCCGTTCGGGCCGGGCGCGCCCTGGCTGTTGTCACCCCAGACCGACAGCAGCGGAACGCGCGCGAAGATCTTCACGACCTCCTCCGGCGTCACCGGCGCGCAATTGCCCTCGACGTTGATGAGACCGAGCATCTTGATCGCGCGCGCCCGCACCAGGTCCATGCCGTAGGCGCCCGATTGCGAATGCACCATCACGACCGCCGGCCCGATCTTGTCGAGTAGCGCGCCCAGCGCCTGCACGGTATTGGCGCCGGCGCCGGGGAGCGTCGCCTCCGCGTTCGGCACCAGCTGCGCGGTATAGTGGTCGAACGCCTCGACCGGAAACTGCGAGCCGGGGAATGGCGTCGGATAGGTCGCGCCGATGCGGAAGAAGTACCAGGCGCGCTCGCGCGGGGCGATCTGCAGGTCCGGCAGCAGGGCGGCATTGGATTCGGCCCGGGCGCGATTGATCGCGGTTGGGTTGAAGCCCGAGCGGCCGCGGCCGGAGTGGTCGACGACGTAGACCGGAAAGCCCTTGCGCGCGAAATAGGTCGCCCAGCCCTCGCGTCCGTCCGGCGTGGTCTCGTAGGTGGCGCCGGTATGGCCGGATCCATGCACCATGACGATCGCCGGTCCACGCACCGTCTGCGGAATGCGGTACTGAACGTACATCTGGTTGACGGTGATCGTGCCGGGTTGGGAAATGCCGCCCACCGCGGTGCCCGGATGCGTCGAGGCCGCGAGCTGCCCGTTGACGAAGAAGCTGCCTTCGTCCTGCAGCTCCAACGGTCCGCCGAGCGAACCTGCCATTGCCATCCCTCCTGTTGCCACCAGCGCGCCGAACGCAACGACGGCGATGGCAGTGCGCAAGCTCCGATCGACGCTGGTCATTGGCGAGCTCCCATCCGGATGAGCGGCGGCGAAACGCGGGACCGTGCAAGCGCGGCTGCCGTCACGTCTGCCGCGGTCATCGGCCGTGAAGCAGAAGCATATGGCGCGCGCGCAATTAGACAAGGACGGCGCCCTTAACATTGCTTCGGCGCTCGGCCGTGCCAGGCGGGCAAACGCGCGGCCGCCGGCCTTGTTTCGAACGAGGATGGGCGCGAAGCCCGTGGGCGTGGGCAAACGCGAGCGCGTCCTGCGGGCCTTGCGTTGCGGCTTCCATGCTTTGCCCACTCGGAGAAGGCGCCGCCGGGATCGACCGGAAAGGTGGGACAGGGATGACCGGGCGGCGCCGGAGGACTATATCTTGGGTCTCCCCGTCATCCCTGTCGCGCCGGTTGCCGGGGCCGGAGGACGATCGTGGTTCGAATGGAAGCGGTTCGACGCGAACTGCGCGGCAGCGCCATCGCCCTGGTGCTGGTTGCCGCGACCACGCTCGTTGCCTATGTGCTGATCCAGTCGCTCGACGTGCGCCGGGGCTCCGTCATCTATCTGCTGCCGGTGCTGCTCGCGGGTTGGCATCTCGGCCTGGTGCCGGCGCTGGTCGCGGCCGTCGCGGGCGTGCTCTGGTCCGGATACTTTTTCTTTTCGCCCTATTACAGCTTCTACCTCGCTCGCCCGAACGAGATCCTCAACCTGGTGCTATTCATGGTGGTCGCGGTGGTGACCAGCCATCTCGCAAACTCCATGAAG
>DASSJW010000068.1:0-16594 GCA_035690995.1 Xanthobacteraceae bacterium | reverse complement strand
TTCGGCGAGAAGCCTGTATCTGAAATGGTTCGAGAACGCCGATGGCGATCCCTTGCCGAAGCCTTCCGCCTGATAGACGAAGACCTCGTTTCGACTGATGAGCTCGGCGGCGTCGCAGACCCGCACTCCGGCCGGAACAACAAGATCCACGTCATAGGTGTAAAGGTCGACGGCGTATCCGCAGTCGATGAAGGACTTCAAACAAAACAGCTCGTAAGGGGAAAGCGCATCGCCATGCCAGAAAGACTGGAACGTATGCGGAGCGGCGCCACTCTCTTTCACCACCGCGCGGCCTTCCACCCGGTCACCGATCGTATCCGCGACGGGTTGTGCTGCGAGGGCGGCAGGCTTTGATTGACCCGCCGATGCCATCCGCGTCGCACGAAGCTCGTCGACGACAAACTCCATCATGTCCAGGACCGGCGGCAACACGGCCATATCGGCGAGGTCGGTGAAACGCAGTTGGTCGTATGTCGGAATCACCGGCTCGCGGACCAGCACTTTCCGATGGGGCGTTCGTCCCGGCTCGTGATAGATATCGACATACAGCAAGGCCGCTTCGGTGAGATCGGCAATCGAGATTTTGGGGTTGGCCTTGAGTTGCTTGAAAAACATTCCGTAATGCCAACCCCAGCTTGGGTTGTAGTCGGATCGCGAAGCCCAGGCGAGGCGGCACAGGATGGTGCGCAAGGTGAACTGATCGACGGAACGAACCGGGAAGTGAGCAAGGCTCAGGCCCTCGATTCGTCCTTCCGGAACTGGCTTGCCGCCGATGCAGACGCCATGATGGCCTTCATTGAGTGAGAAACCCGGCTGCTTGATCACCGCTCCGGGAATGATGACCTTGCCGATTTTGCAGCTGATGTCTGGGATGAGCTGCGTGCGGTGCACGATCCGCCGCAGCACATCCCTCTCGTTCCAATCGTCATTCTCGGTCGGAACGTAATTGATGACATCCGATAGCCCAATGCTGGCCGCGCCCAAATCTGCGAGCGCCGCTTCCAATGCGGATCGATCGGGAATGCGAAGAAATTCGTCGCAGTCCAAGGGAATGATGAAGTCCCAGGGGTGATCATCAAACGCACGCTTGATGAGGTGCGTCATGCTCGGACCTTGATAGAAGATGCCGTAGCCTTCGCGGCTCAGCGTCAACGGCAATCCTTCCTCCGCCAATTTGCGAAGGATGTCCGGCGTCGCATCCGTGCTGCGATGATCAAGAATATAAAGACGATCGAAAAATGCGGCATTGTGCCGAACGAAGGATTCTATGATGTCGCACTCGCTCCGCACCATAGAAACTGCAGCAAGACGCATTCTTTACGAACCTCGGACTACTGATCCAACGAGCGGCGACATTCAGGAAGTTCGCAGAATCCGCAGCGGGTCGCGTCGCCGGGCGCCTTGTGCTCGGCGCCCAGCAATTGCGCCAAGCGGGCGCGGCAATAGAGCATAGGCCACGGCTTGGGTAAACTCGTGGCCATACGCGCTTACCACCGCATGCGACGTCCGGCTAGCCATGCGATACCCGGCCTACTCCATCGTGATGCCGAGGCTGCGCACCACCCGGCCGAAATTGTCTCGCTCCTTGGCGAGAAAAGCCTTCACGTCCTGGCTCGGGCTCACTTCCACGCCCTGCGCGATATAGAGCTCGCGGACCTTGGGATCGTCGAGCGCCAGCGCGGTCTCGCGCCGTAGCAGCGCCAACACATCGGCGGGCGTCCCCTTGGGCGCGAGCAGCACGTTCCAACTGGCGAGATCGAAATCCTTGACCCCTGCTTCCTTGAATGTCGGCACGTTCGGCAGCGCGGGCGAACGCACGTCTCCCGTCACCGCGAACGCCTTGACCGCGCCGGAGTCGATGGCGCCCTTGGCGGCTGCGAGGCCGGCATAGAACATGTCGATGTGCCCGCCGATCACATCGGCCACGGCCTGCCCGCCGCCGCGATAGGGAACATGCGTAACGGTGAGGTTGTTGAGGCGGTTGAACCACGCGCCCATGACGTGGGGCGGGCTGGCGATGCCGCCGCCATAGGTGAACTTGCCGGGCGCGGCGCGCAGTTCCTCGATCAGCTCGTGCAAGTTGGCGGCGCGGATGTTCTTCGACGCGATCAGCACCAGCGGCACCAGCCCGGTGACCGCGATCGGCTCGAAATCGTCGATGGAATATTTCACGCCCTTGGAGAGCTGCGGCACCACCACCGTTTCGGAGGTGTAGCCGACATAGAGCGTGTAACCGTCGGGGGCGGCGCGGGCGGCGACGGAGGCGCCGATGGTGCCGCTGCCGCCGGGCTTGTTGAGCACCACCACCGACTGGCCAAGGCGATCCTGAAATTTCTGCGCCAGCGCACGCGCCACCAGATCGGTCGATCCGCCGGGCCCGTACGCCACCACGATCTCGATGGTGCGGCTCGGATAGCGCGCCTGCGCCAGCGCGAGCGTTGCCGCCGCGGTGATCATGACGGCGACTATCGTCAGGCGCGCGAGTTTGCGCATCTGCATCAAATCCTCCCTCTCCCCGCCCTTCGCCCTGCGGCGGCGCGACGCGCCGTCACGGAGGGTGGGCGGCCACCAATCTCGAGTTGGCCCGAGATTTACATTGTTAAGCGGCGGAATTTACAACGGCGTCACCCGCGCGTGCAGGATCGCCGAGCGGCCGGCGCGCACCTCCTTGACGCAGCGCGCGAGCGCCGCCGGCACGTCGGCGGGATCGCTGAGCTTTTCCGCATAGGCGCCGAACGCCTCGCCGATCTTGCCGAACTCGACGTCGGGCATCAGCCCCGCCTGAAACTCGTTCGCGGACTTGGCCTGACCATCGGGGAAGACCCGCAGGGTCGATTCCTTCACCGCCGACCAGCCGGAATTGTCGAGCACGACCGCCAGGATGGGCAGCTTGTGATGTTGCGCCACCGCGAACACCGAGCACGGACTGCCGAAATAGAAGCTGCCGTCGCCCACGATCTGCACCATCATCCGCTCCGGAGCCGCGAGCTTGGCGCCGAGCGCCATGGCGCCCGACCAGCCCAGGCCGCCGCCGCCCGCACGCATGATCGTGCCGGGAAGCGGCCGATCGATCTGCATCAACGCCGCACCCGCGTTGCGAACGCCTTCGTTGAAGACCAGATCCTCGGGCGCAAGCAGCTTGCCGAGCTCCGCGAACAGATAGTGCGGATTGATCGCGTCGCGCTTACCCTTGTCGGCAGCGAGCTTCTTGGCGCGGTCGAGGCGTGCGTCGCGCTCGGCGGTGAGCCGGGCGACCCGCGCCTGCGCTGCCTGACTGAATGCCGGCGTCGCTCGCGTTTTCAGTTCCTCCACGACCTGCTCGAGGATGCGCGCGCTGCTGCCTTGCATGCGCAAATTTCCGGGGAAGGTCCACATCGGCGAGGCGGGCTTGAGAATGTCCACGTCGATGTGGGCCCAGAACGTGCTCGCATTGGCTTCGACGTCGCTCGGGAACCAGGGCACGTCCACGTCGACCAAGAGGCCCACGTCGGCATTGGGCAGATGCTTGTCGGGCGCAAATCCGAGGAAGCACGGGCTGTCGTGCGAGATATTGTTGGTCATGTTCGATTCGAACACACCGATGCCGGCGAACTCGGCGAGCTCAGTGATCAGCTCGGACGCACGCGGATTGCGTCCGGCATAGCCGGTGATCAAAATGGGGCTCTTGGCCGCCAGCAACCGGTCGACCAGTTGCGACACCAGCTTGGGATCGGCGCCGCCGCCGACGGTGCTGCCGTGCTGCTCGGCGTCGAAGCGGCGAACATCGTCCACGCTCCAGGGCTGCGTCAGCGTCTCCCGCTGCATCATCAGATAGACCGGCCCTTGCGGCTCGCTCTGCATGATGGAGTGGGCGCGGCGCAGCGCCTCCTTCACCACGATGCCGGACGGCAGCGTCCACTCCCACTTGAGGTAGGGGCGAACGAGGCTCGCCTGATCGAACGGCTCCTGCACGAAGTGCACGTAGGTATCGCGCGAGCCCACGAGTTCGTTGCCGGTGGTGTACGGCGCCTTGCCGGCCATCAGCAGCACCGGCAGCCGGCTGCGGAAGATATTGTGCATCGCCGTCGCGGTGTTCGCCGTGCCCACGTCGACATGAACGAGCACGCCCTGGCCGCGTCCGGTGACGAAGGCATAACCTGCCGCCATGTGGGCGGCGGTGTTTTCGTGCGGGCAGGTGATGATGGTGGGAAGCGCGTCGCCGCGTTTCCGCCGGTGCGCGATCTCCTCGATGATCGGCGCGTGATCGGTGCCGAAATTGCAAAAGAGATATTCGATCCCGAGCTCGCTCAGCCCCTCCAGAAAGAAATAGGCGGTCGAATAGGTCGGGCTATTGGTCTTGCGCCTTGCAGCTGTGTCCATGGCATGTCCGATCGTGGCCGACGAGGCGAAAGGTTATGTCATCCATTCGCGCTTTGCGAGGCGGCTTGCCGGTGGCTGGACGGGCGCGGTGCAGCCATGCGCGCGGCTTAACCGCGCGGGTTCACGTTCGCTCCCGCAGCAATCTGCGGATCACCTTGCCCGTGGTGGTCATCGGCATCTGCTCGATGAAGGCGACCTCGCGCGGATATTCGTGCGCCGAGAGCCGGGTCTTGACGAAGTCCTTGATGTCGGCGGCGAGCGCATCGGACGGCGCCTGCCCGGCTTTGAGCACGATGAACGCCTTCACAATCTCGGTCCGCACCGGATCTGGTTTCCCCACCACCGCTGCGAGCGCCACCGCGGGATGCCGGATCAGGCAATCCTCGATTTCGGTCGGGCCGATGCGGTAGCCCGCCGAGGTGATGACATCGTCGTCGCGGCCGATGAACTGCACATAGCCCTCGGCGTCGGTGACGCCCTGGTCGCCCGTGGTCATCCAGTCGCCGATGAACTTGTCTCGGGTCGCATCGGGCTTGCCCCAATACTCCAGGAACATCACGGGGTCGGGCCGCTTGATCGCGATCTGCCCGAGTTCGCCCGGCGCACAGGGCGAGCCATCCGGCCGGATGACCGCCACCGCGTGGCCGGGCACCGGCTTGCCGATTGCACCGGCGCGCGACACGCCGATTGCCGCGCACGACGCCAGCACCAGGTTGCATTCGGTCTGACCGTAGAACTCATTGATGGTGACGCCGAGCGCCGCCTTGCCCCATTCATAGGTCTCGGCGCCGAGCGCCTCGCCGCCGGAGCCGACCGAGCGCAGGCGCAGCCCGGACTTCGGGTGCGGCGCCGAGCGCAACATGCGCAGCGCCGTCGGCGGGATGAAGGCGTTGCGCACGCGCATGCGCGCCATCAGCGCGTAGGCCTCTTCCGGATCGAACTTCTCGAGCTTCTGCGCCACCACCGGCACGCCGTAATGCAGCGCCGGCAGCAATACGTTGAGCAGACCGCCTGCCCAGGCCCAGTCCGCCGGCGTCCAGAACCGGTCGCCGGGCTGCGGCAGAAACTCGTGCGGAAACTCGATGCCGGGGAGATGACCGAGCAGCACGCGATGGGCGTGCAGCGCGCCCTTGGGCGGCCCGGTGGTGCCGGACGTATAGACCATCAGCGCAGGATCGTCGGACGTCGTGGCAACCGGAGTGAAATCGGCGGACGCGCGCGCGAGCACTGCGTGAAAATCCGCGGCACCCTCCGCCGCTCCATCGATCGACAGGACGAGCCCGAGCTCCGGCATGGCGGCTCGCACCGCTGCGAGCTTCTGCAGTCCCTGGGCATTGGTGATCAGCGCGCGCGCGCCGGAATCCTGCAGGCGATAGGAGATCGCCTCATTCCCGAACAGGATCGCCAGCGGCAAGGCGATCGCACCGAGCTTGTAGATAGCGATGTGCGCCGCGGCCACTGCCGGCCCCTGCGGCAGCAGGATCGCAACGCGATCGCCGCGGACGATGCCGTGGCCGGCCAGCGCATTGGCCAGCCGGTTCGAGCTCTCGCGCAACGCGCCGTAGCTGATCTCTTCCACCGCGCCGTGGGCGTCCACGTGGAAGAGGGCAATGCGGCCAGGCTCAGCCTTCGCCCAGCGGTCGCATACGTCGACGCCGATATTGTACTGCGCCGGGACCTGCCAGCGGAACGCGCGGCAGAGCGCGTCGTAGTCGCTCGCGGCGGGCAGGACGTGAGGAGCATACATCGGCGCGCAGGCTAGTGTCCCGTTTCCGACGTTCGTATCATCCCGCAGCACCCGCTTTTACGAACGTCGGAAACAAAGGGACACTAGCAAGTCATGATCCTAGTGTGGCTTTGCATTTGACGTTCCTATGAAGGACTCGCGGCCAATACTGATAGGAACGTCAATGCGCCACACTAGTGACGCGCGCCCACGAGGTCCAGGGCTCGGGTAATCCACCCGCCGCCCAGGCCAAGCCTATCAAGCATCATGCTGATGCCGGTCCGCGTTCGCGCGTGGCCGTCGGCCGCGACCGACTATCGCCGCGCCAACCTGATCTTGCGCTTGTGGCGCCCGCCGGCCGCCGCCACCCGGGTGCGGGCCTCGCGCATCGCCACCGAGACCTTCTTCCATTCGCCTGCTTGCTGGATGTGCGCCGGGTCGTTTCCGGGCATCGGGCGCTGCAGGCCGTACTTCGAGCCGTGAACGTCGAGCCACTGCCAGACCACCTCCGGGTTGCCCTCGGCGGTGGTGATATCGATCGCACGGCCATGGCCGTAACCGCCGGTTCGGCGGCTGCCGCCGTGCAGCGAGTTGCCGGTGCGCGCCTTGAAGCCGGAGGCCAGGCGCTGACGGTAGTCGTCGCGGAAGGCGCTCAGCATGGACCATTGGATGCCGTCGGCGTCCATCGCGCGGCCGGCGCGATAGAGCTGTTCGCGGAACCCCGGGTCCATTCCGCCGATCACGTAGTCCTGCAGCGAGAGACCCATGCGGTTGGCTGCCGCCGGATCCTTCCAGGTGAAGTCGCCGGTGGAATCGCGCTTGACCGGCTGTCGCTGGTAGACCTCCCACAGGTAGTCGTCGACCTCATCCATCGCGCTGCCGCCCGGCTTGCGGTCGCGCCGCAGAATGCTGGCGCTGCCATCCGGCTCGACGGTGTCCTTCGGCGTGAAGACGGCAAAGCCGTGCACCTTGACCAACCCGCGCGTGGATTCCGGCGTGGCCGAGGCCAGCGCCACGCGTGGATTGGGATTGAGGAAGCGAATGGTTTGAATCGCGCGCTGATAATACGAGACGGGCTGCTCGGGATCATCCGAAGCGGCCTGCGTATCTGGCAGCCGGGCGGACGGCGTCCACGGCCGACGGAAGACGACGGTCTCATTGCCAGCGGCGCTGGCCAGCTCATACCCGGCGGCAGCCGGTTTCTCGTACCCGGAGACGGCCGGTTTGACGTCGCGATTGTTCATGATCGCCAAAGCCACCGTCCCCACGGCCAATGCCCCGGCGACGAGCTTGAGCGCAGTCACGCCATGGTTGAGCACCGCGCTCAGCACGATCGCCGGCCGGCGCAGCGCTGCCGAAGTGAGCGGAATGGCGGGGCGGCGCAGGGGCGGTGCGATAGCGGCCCGGCGCAGCGCCGGCGGCAACTGCCGGGGCGGCGGCCCTACTCTCTGCGGCGTCCGTCGCGGTGCCGGAAGCACGCGCGGATGTCGCATCACAGCAATCGACTGTGAGACCAAAGGAGACTCCCCCCTGCCGATCGATTCTGGGAGGAGGCGTCCCGCTGGAATTGGCGCACGTGCAACCCTCCCCAGGGCGACAACGTGTCAACGCGCGCACTTTCCAAGCCGGACGATAGCGAGAGTAATCCCCACCCCAGAAACGATCCCCGAACGTGGAAGGGAGTTGAATTGACAAATAAGGAAAAAAATTGACCCCGAAGGGACCAATTGACGGCGCAGCTTCCTGCAAAAAACCCGTCCGGTCGGCAGATCGCTATCTTCTTCAGCGACTTTGCACGTTAACGGCGACGGCGTTCGGGCCCTTACCCGGGGTGAATATGTTCCTATGGGCAGTCCTGCGCTCTCCGCATGCGCAATCGCGGCGCACGGCCTTGCGGCGTGCGCGCCAACCGGTAAACAGATGATTAAGATCCCGCCGCCCAATCAGGCTCGGGCAGGAGAAACGATCCGTCGATGAGTGGGGAGCCGAGCGCGCGCGTCGTCCCAGGGAACGATCTCGACTATCGCCTGCTCATTCCGTTCCTCGTCCACGTCACCCTGACGCAGACGCTGATCCTCATCATCCGCATTACCACCTCGTACCGTGCGATCGAACTGGGCCTTCCCGTGCTCTGGCTCGGCATCATCGCCACCGGCTTCGCCATTATCCCGGTGTTCACGGCGCTGCAGGTTGGCCGCTGGATCGATCGCGGCAACGACGCCAAGGCGACGCGGACCGGCGCGCTGCTCGTCTTCGTCGCCTGCATCGGCTTTTGGGCTTGGCCGCGATCCGCCTTGCACCTGCTCGGCTTCAGCGTGCTTCTGGGCTTCGGCCACATGTTCTGCATGGCCGGCCATCAGATGCTGGCGGTACGGGCGGGTGGCCGGCGCAGCCGGGAAGCCTCGCTCGGCTATTACATGGTCGCCGCCTCGGTCGGACAAGGACTTGGGCCCTTCGTCGTGGGATGGCTGGGCGGATCGGCGGCCCTGCCGCCCACGGGGCTTCTGTTCGCCATCGGGCTCGCCGCCGCGATCGCGAGCGTGCTGGTCGCGCTGCTGATCAGGCCCGCTCCCATCAAAGCCAAGCCGCACGATCCCGGCGACTTCATCCCCATCGCCCGTTTGCTCAAGCTGCGGGGCTTTCCCGCGGTGATGTTGTCGAGCGTTGTGACCGTCACCGCGCTCGATCTCCTGGTGATCTATTTGCCGGCGCTGGGGGCGGAACGGCACATCGATGCCAACAATATCGGCTTGCTGCTGACCGTTCGCTCCGCGGCGTCTCTGGTCTCGCGCGTCTTTTATGCCCGGCTGATCTTCGCCATCGGCCGCATGCCGCTCACGCTCGCAAGCATGCTCGGCAGCGCCGCAGGCTTTTTGCTGTTGGCGCTGCCGCTCTCGCTGCCCACGATGTACGCGGTGCTCGTCGTCCTCGGCTTCGCCATGGGCATCGCATCGACCCTGACTCTCTCGGGGGTCATGTATATCGCACCGCCGGAAGTCTGCGGCACCGCGCTCACCCTGCGGATGACCGGCAATCGGGTCGGCCAGATCGTCTTCCCAGCGCTCGCCGGGCTCGTCGCCGCCGCCACCGGCGTGGGCGGAATCCTGCTCGCGCTCGGCGTCGGCCTGGCGGCATCGGGGATCGCGGTGGCGATAAGCCAGCCGCCCCCGCCGACGTCCTGACGCCAGGGCTAAATCGCTGCGGATTGAACGACGATCTAGTATTCGTTGGGTCGCATGATCCTGGCCGAAACGTCCGCAACTTTTCGCAATCATGCTCTGATCCCGAAGAGGAAGTGCATGCCCGACCCGATCCAGATCCGCATGGGCGGCTACGGCCCCGCCAGCACCGGCTTCAGCCGCGCGCTCAAATTCATCGGCGATCGCCTCACGGCCGAATTCGGCGACGAGGTGGATATCAAATATGTCTGGAACGTCATGGATCTCGGCTATCGCGCCGAGGACATTCTGTGGCTGGTCGAGCACGGCTTGCTGACATTGGGCTACCAATCCTCGAGCTACCTGACCGATCGGGTGCCCGAGCTCGGCATCGTCGACCTGCCGTTCCTGTTCGCAGACACCACGGCGGCGCGCGCGGCGATGGACGGCCGGCTCGGCGCCACATTGGCGCGCAAGATCGAGGAGCGCGTGAACTACCGCATTCTCGGCTGGTTCGAGAATGGCTTCCGCCACATCTCAAATCGCGTGCGCGCGCTGCACCTGCCCGCGGATCTCGCAGGCCTGACAATTCGCGTGCTGCCAAGCAAGGTGCAGGCGCGAACCTTCGAACTGCTGGGCGCGGTGCCTATGCGCATGGACCTCACCGAGGCGATCAGGATGATCACCGCCGGCACCATCGACGCGCAGGAGAACCCGCTCTCGAACACCGTGACCTATGGCGTGCACAAGTTTCATCGTTTTCACACGCTGAGCAGTCACTTCTACATCTCGCGGCCGATCTTCCTGCACCGCGCCGCCTTCGACGGCTGGCCCCCGCGCCTGCAACGCGCCATGCAAAGTGCCGTCACCGATGCGGTCGCGTTCCAGCGCAGCCTGCATGTGCAGGAGGAGGAAGACGCCCGCAAAGCCATCGTGGCGCAGGGATGCGAGATCGTTGAGCTTACGGCCAAGGAGCACGACGCCTTTCAGGCAGCGGTGCAGCCCCTGCTCGAGGAGGCGCGCGGCAGCTTCGGCGAGGATCTTTTCGCGCTGGCCACCGCCCCCGGCGCGCCGCGAGATCCCCAGTAAGCTCAAAGGTTTACTTTACTCGCCTGGGCTCGATCATGCGCCTCTTGAAATCAATCGCAACGCTCCTACATCGTCGGCCGCCGGGGGCCCTTTGGGGACCCGGCGCGGGCGCCGGCGGGTGTCCGGCACGACCCGTACCCATGTTGCTCGACGGAGGATGTGGCTATGCGGAACTACGACTTCACCCCGCTGTGGCGGTCCAGCATCGGCTTTGACCGCCTGTTCGATCTCATCAATTCGCAGATCCCGGAAAACCAGGACGGATATCCCCCCTACGACATCGTGCGCACGGGCGAGGACAGCTATCGTATCTCGCTGGCGATCGCCGGCTTCTCGCCTGACGACGTCACCATCACGGCGCAGCAGAACCTGCTCACCGTGTCCGGCCGCAAGACCGACAATCCCGACCACGCCTACATCTATCAAGGCGTCTCGGCGCGGGCGTTCGAGCGCCGCTTCAGCCTGGCCGACCATGTCGAGGTCGAGGGCGCCGCGTGCGAGAACGGCCTGTTGCAGATCGATCTCGTGCGCCGGCTGCCGGAAACCATGAAGCCGCGACGTATCGAAATCGGCAAGCGCGTCGCCGCCCCCGACAACGGCAAGCCGGGCGAGAGCATCAAAGCAGCGTAGCGCAAACGCCGGCGGTGGCTCGCCGGCGAGGTGCGGGCCACCCCGGCATGGAGGAGCGAGATGAAACATCCAGCCTTTCGATCGCCGGCCGGCCGCGCCCCCCGGCGCACCGACGCTCTTGACCTTGACGCCCTGCTGCATCCGGCGCAGGCATTCGAGCATCCCATGAATGTGGTGAACGATCCCGACCTCACATTGTCGGAGAAGCGTGCGATCCTGGCCTCATGGGCTTCGGATGCCTGCGCCGTGGAAGCTGCACCCGCGTTGCGCCAGGTTCCGGGTTCGGGTCGCGCGGTCCAGTTCGACGACGTCATGGATGCATTGCGCCTGCTCGATCGGCAGGCGGCAGATGCGCGCCCGCACCGCCCGCATTACCGGCGGGTGCTCGAGCGGCGCAGGCCCGGTGTTTTCGGCCGCAAGCCGCAGGGCGGGCGGGCCAACGACAACGGGCCTTCGCTCAGCTGAAAGCTCGACACGAACTCATTCCGGGTGACGCGATGTGGATCGCATTGTTCACGCTCGCCGCGCTGGCGTTCGTCGCGTTGAGCGCCGCCGCCTTGCTGGCGGGGGCGGAGCCGGGCTGACGCGGGCCGCGCGCCGTATTGTCGGCGCCAGCCTGTCCGACCACCGCGCAAAGCGCTATCCGCGCTGGTCGTCAGGCTCGGCGAGGATGAGTGCCCAGAACACCTTGAATTTTGATTTCGGCGCGTAAGCCGTGGCGATGCCCATGCGAGTGGCGCCGTTGAGCAGCATGTTGGCGCGATGCGGCGGCGAGTCGCGCCACCCGGAGAAAGCTTCCGCCAGCGTATGATAACCGGCGCTGACGTTCTCCGCCGCGGTTCTGGCCCGGTAACCCTGCTTGAGCCGGTCGTGGAAGGTGCGCAGGACGTCGTGGTCGAGCTTGTCGCGGCTGGCCATGGCCTGGGCCTGCGCCTCCGCCATCTTCATCAGCGCGGGATCGACGGTGACCGCCGTGAGCCCGTTATTGGTCCGATAGCCCGAGATCATCGAGGCCGCCGTCGCGGCGTCGACCTGTGCGCCCGCCGCCGCCATGCTGCGATAGAAGCTCGGCTCACCGGTCGACAGTTCGCGCTCGCTCGAGCAGGCGCACAGGAGCGCCAGTGCCGCCATCGCAGCGAGACGAGCGCCGGTGCGCGCCAATGTCCGGTGGACAGTCATGCCGTTCCCCACATCCCCTACCCGCCCAGCATGCGGTGACAGCATGGCGGAAGCATGGAAAAGGTCTTGTCCGGTTTTTCGTTAATTCCGGGTGTCAGGGGTTCCGCACGAAGCCCCGCGCGAACGAAGCCGGCTTGGCGACCGCTCGCCAGCCCGGGCCTTTCGTCACCCCCATCACTCCAACAGCCCGACCACGGCATAGGCGATTGCGGCGATGAGCGCGGAGGCCGGGATGGTGATGATCCAGGCGATCACGATATTGTTCGCCACCTTCCAGCGCACCGCCGACACCCTGCGCGCGGCGCCCACGCCGATGATGCAGCCGGTGATGGTATGCGTGGTCGAGACGGGGACACCGAGCTCGGTCGCCGCGAACAAGGTGATGGCGCCGCCGGTCTCGGCGCAAAAGCCCTGGAAGGGCGTCAGCCGCGTGATCCGCGAGCCCATGGTCCGCACGATCCGCCAGCCGCCGAGCAGCGTGCCGAGGCCCATCGCCGCGTAGCACGAGAGCATGACCCAGAACGGCACGTGAAATTCGCCGTCCAGATAGCCCTGCGAATACAGCAGCACCGCGATGATCCCCATGGTCTTCTGGGCGTCGTTACCACCGTGACCGATGGAGTAGAGCGAAGCGGAGACGAGTTGCAGCGAGCGGAACACACGATCGACGGCAAACGGCGTGTAGCGCACGAAGGCCCATGAGGTGATCAGGAAGATTAGCAGCGCAAGAATGAAACCGGTGAGCGGCGAGAGCACGATCGCGGCGGTGGTCTTGGCAAGGCCGCCCCAGACGACGGCCTTGATCCCCGCCTTGGCGACGCCGGCGCCGACCAGGCCCCCGATGAGCGCATGCGAGCTGCTCGAAGGAATGCCGAGCGCCCAGGTGATGACATTCCAGGCCATGGCGCCGGCGAGCGCGCCGAACACGACGCGCGGGTCGACGATCTCGGCGGCGATGATGCCCGTGCCCACGGTTTCAGCGACATGCGCCCCGAAGATCAGGAACGCGACGAAATTGAAGAAAGCTGCCCATATCACTGCATGCTGCGGCCGCAGCACGCGGGTCGAGACGATGGTTGCGATCGAGTTCGCGGCGTCATGCAGGCCGTTGAGGAAATCGAAGGCCAGGGCGACGGTGATCAGGGCGATCAGAACCGGCAGAGCAAGCGCGACGGCGTCCATGGCAGTGTCCACGTCGGCTCTATCATCTGTCGTTCCGCCGGAGGCGGAACCTCATCGTCCAGAGGCCGGTCTTGATGTCCAGTTTCGCACGAGGGCTGCAGTCGGTCTCACACGTTCTCGATGACGATGCCGCTGATTTCATTTCCCACATCGTCGAAGCGGTCGACCACCGCCTCGAGATGGTCGTAGATCTCGACGCCGATGAAGAAAGCCATCGAGTTCGAGGGCTGATTGGCCCGATAGAGTTCACGCAAACCGATGTCGTGCAACTCGTCGGCGCGGCCCTCGATCTGCGAAATCTGCTCGCTGATCTCGCTGATGCGACCGGCGTTGGTGTTGATCGAGGACAGCAACGGCATCGCTTCCCGCACCAGGTCGGCGCACAGCACGATCGCGTCGGCCATCTCCCTCTGCTGAGGCGTGAACGAGCGCTGCTCGAACAGCATGATGGTCTTGGCGGTCTGTTGCATCTGGTCGATGGCATCGTCCATCGAGGTGATGAGATCCTTGATGTCGCCGCGGTCGAACGGCGTGATGAAGCTCCGGCGCACCGCGATGAGCACCTCGCGGGTGATATTGTCGGCGTCCTGCTCGCGCTCCATCACCGCCTTGCAGTAGCGGTCGACGGCGTCGCCGCCCTCGAGCATGCCGCGCAACGCCTTGGCGCCGGCGGCGACGACGGCGGAATGCTTGGCGAAGAGATCAAAGAATCGCTCCTCGCGCGGCAACAGGGCGTGAAACCAATGCATCATGACGCGCCCCCTGCGGCTGATCGGATTCGTCGCGCAGCGTCTTCCCGGTGGGAAAGTCCGGCGGGACGGGCGCCGCCAACCCGACGTCGGAGCCGCCCCCACACGTCGTGCCGTCTTGTCCCGTCCTCCTCCCCGCCGCCGCGCTCCTGACGCGGCAAGCGGCTTACTGGAAAATCTCGTTGAACCGCCGCTTGATGCGGCCAGTTTCCTTCTCGATGTACTCGTTGTCCACCGGGATGATCTTGAGGCTCTTGAGATCGGGCGAGCCTTGCGGCGGCGCGATATCGACCCGCGCGGAATAGCCGCCGTCGGCGGGAAATATCTTCTGCGCGGTGTCGCTCAGCATGAATTGCGCGAACAGTTTGGCGGCGTTCGGATTGGGCGAACCCTTGACCACCGAGGTAGGCGAGGGAATCACGAAAACGCCATCCGACGGATAGAGCGTCTTGATCGGGTGGCCCTCCTTCTTGAGGTCGGCGGCATACGAATCGAGCGCACCTACGGCGATCAGCCGCTCCCCGCGCTTGAGCATGTCGGACACCTGCTGGTTTCCCTGCACGATCATGACGTCGTTTCCCCGCAGCTTTTCGTAGAACGGCCAGCCGCGCGCCTTCGCCATGGTGCCGACCACCGACACCTGCAGCGAGGTGAAGGACGGATCGGTCATCACCAGCTTGCCCTTGTATTTGGGATCGAGGAGGTCGTCCCAGGTCTTGGGCTCGTCGGCGCCCGCGACTTTATCGCTGCGCAGATAGTGCGTCATCATGTTCAGCCGCTGGCCGACGAACAGGCCATTCGCATCCTTGGCGGCGTCGGGCACCTTGTCGAAATTGACCGGCTTGAAGGCGATGAAGAAACCCTTCTTGCCGAGCGCGTTTGCGGCCGCGGGCTCGGAATGCGTCAGCACGTCGACCGCGACCCGCCCGGCGTCCATCTCCTGCTGGAAGCGGCGCAGGATGGCGGAGCCGCCGGAGCGGAACATCTCCACCTTGATGCCGGTCTCCTGCTGGAACGCGTCGCCGATCTTCTGGCCCTGCTCGATCGGCGTCGAGGTGTACCAGATCACCTTGCCTTCCGCCTTCGCCTTGGCGACGTCGATGGCGTCCTGCGCACGAGCGGGCGCGACGAGAGTGCCGAGTAGCGCGATTGCGAGCGTCAGTTTGAGCATCACGTTTCCTCTTCTTTGTGGCGCCGTCCTATCGTTTGTCATGCGCGGGCTTTACCCGCGCATCCATCTTCTCACGAAGAGGATGGATTGCCGGGTCAAGCCCGGCAATGACGGCACCACTCATCAGTGCCCGCTCTTGTAGACCGGCGCGGGCTGCGAAAAGAAGCTCGCCAGGATGTGGTAGCAGATGGCGTAGTTCTTCTGGTGGAACGAGGCATGCGCGATCCCCGGCATGACGGCGAATTGCTTGTCGGCATTCGGCAGCTTCTCGAAGAATTTCAACAGGTCGGTGAAGCTGGCGATGCCGTCATATTCGCCGCGCATGATCAGGGTGGGCACCGTGATCTTCTCGGGATCGCAGACCGGCAGGTTCGCGCACATGTCGACATAGGTGCCGGTCGGCACCGAATCGTCGAGCGCAAGGATGGCGTCGGCGAATGCTTCGATGACGGCGTCGTCGGCAGTGCCGGGGTGGTCACGCTCGAAGATCGACCGCACGAACTTGCGGTCGATGGGACGCCGGTTCTTGGCACGAAATTCGGGCAACCGCTTGCTGCGCTCGGCAAGCGTGGGAGATCCTTCGCCGGTCCAGACCATCGCGTCGAGCGCAAGCCGCGCCACCATCTCCGGATGGCGTTGCGCGAACAGGGCCGCGCGCAGAGCGCCTGACGAAATCCCGTAGACCAGGAGCGGGCGCTTGCCGCGCAGCTTCTCGATATAGCTGGCGGCGGCAAAGCAGTCGTCGGCGCCGTAGGCGATGGGCGCGTTGTTGTCGCGGGTCTTGGTGGAGCGGCCGTAACCCTCCATGTCCACGCACCAGGTGTCGTAGCCGCGCGCGGCAAAGAAATCCATGACCGAGGAATCGGCACGCCCTCCCTGCAGGTCGAAGGTCGGCTGCGAGGCCATGGACGAGCCGTGCACGAACAGGATTCGCCCGGCCGGGCCCGAGGGATCGCCGGCATGCTTGTTCCACAGGAACAGACGGACATCGCTGCCCTTGTTGGTCCAATGCTCCTCGCCGCGGATGGTGGCGGCAGGCGAAACGGGCTTGTTCATGCTCTTGCTCCGAATTCTCTCAGTTAAAGTGCTCGGTCGGTCTTGCGTGCGCAGCGACAACCGCGTGGTCAACCCGTGTCGCGCTCAGGTCGTATGCCCCGTCGCGCCGCGGAAGACGCTACATTGCGTGGCGTCGACCTCGACCGCAACCTCTTCTCCGATCTTGAAGTGCTGCAGCGGGTGGGTCTGCACGCGCAGCACCTGACCGGACGGCAGCGTCGCGTAATATTCGTTGATGTTGCCCAGGAACACGTGATTGGTGATCTTCGCCAGCTTGGCGCCAGCGCCGGCAGGC
>DASSJW010000067.1:0-2437 GCA_035690995.1 Xanthobacteraceae bacterium | reverse complement strand
CTGCCCACTGGTCGGTGGTGATATTGCGCACGCAGTTGCCGCTGGTCTGCATGCCGTGCATGCCGGCGCGGGCCAGATCGGCCATCGCGTCGGGCAATTCTTCGAGCTTGATCCAGTTGAACTGAATGTTCTGCCGCGTGGTGAAATGGCCGTAGTTGCGGTCGTAGCGCCGCGCCACGTGTGCAAGCGTGCGCAGCTGCGCCGAGGAGAGCGTTCCATAAGGGATGGCGATCCGCAGCATATAGGCGTGAAGCTGCAGATAGACGCCGTTCATGAGCCGCAACGGCTTGAATTCTTCTTCTGTCAATTCGCCGGAGAGACGCCGCGCGACCTGGTCGCGAAATTCGCGGACGCGTTCATCGACCAGCGTGCGATCGAAGTCGTCGTAAAGATACATGATGTGTCCTCAGCGCTCGCCCGGAAGTGCCACGGTCGGGCCGTTGCAACGGATCCGCTCGCGCAGATTGCCCGGCCGCACGCGCCGGTCCGGCGTTATCTCCACTGGGGCGACATAGGCATCGACCGCCTTGAGCTTGTCGGCCAGCGCGGCCGTCAGCAGTTCGGTCGCCGCCGGCGCCGTCGTCACGACGCTTGCCGCGTCAAGCTCGGTGGTCCAGGTCCCGTCCGCCGAGCGGTAGACCACGGCGCCGTCACCCAGCCGATTGGCAGTGATGACCACCGGACCGGTGACCTTGAGCTTCTGCTGCAGCGGCGAGGTCATGCGGCCTCCCGCGCGATCAACGTGGCGACCTCCGCCGCTCGCCAGGGCGCCGAGCGCGCGACCACGTCGCCGACGACGAGAATGGCCGGACCTTCGCCTACTGCCGCCGCCAACGCCGCGAGGCCGTCGAGGCAACCGACGGTCGCGTGCGAATCCGGCCGCGTTCCGCGCGCCAGGACCGCGGTCGGAGTGCCGGGATCACGGCCGGCCGCGATCAAGCCATCGCGGACCGCGCCCGCCGACGCAAGTCCCATATACACGACGACCGTGGTCTGCCGGTCTCCAAGGCCCGACCAGTCGATTTCTGCGGCGTCCTCCGCGCGATGTGCGGTGACGAACGTCAGTCTGGAGGCCTCGTTGCGGAAGGTCAGCGGCAGACCGGATTCCGCTGCGCAACCGAGCGCCGCAGTAATCCCGGGAACTACGATCACCGGGACATTGGCGCGACGCAGATATTCGAGTTCTTCGCCGCCGCGCCCAAACACGAACGGATCGCCGCCTTTGAGCCGCACCACCCGCCTCCCGGCGCGCGCGGCCTCGACCAGACGCCGGTTGATCTCATTCTGCCCGATGCCGGGCTCGCCGCGGCGCTTGCCCACGAATACCTGCTCGGCGTCGCGGCGGGCGCGGTCGAGCACCCCCGCGGTCACCAGTTCGTCATAGAACACGACGTCCGCATCGGCGAGCACGTGGAGCGCCCGCAACGTCAAGAGATCGGGATCGCCGGGACCGGCGCCGACCACAAACACCGTCTCGGTCTTGCTGCCGCCCCCGGAGCCAGCCTTGCTCGCCTCGATCGCTGCCGCAAGCTGCGCCTCGGCCTCGACGGAGCGCCCGGCGAGCACCGCCTCGGCAATAGGACC
Organism: Xanthobacteraceae bacterium; assembly: GCA_035690995.1. GTDB lineage: Bacteria > Pseudomonadota > Alphaproteobacteria > Rhizobiales > Xanthobacteraceae > VAZQ01. The sequence continues at coordinate 853 of DASSJW010000067.1, read as the reverse complement.
CGCGATGACATTCTGCCAGAAGCGGCGCGGCGACAGCGCGCGCGGAACGGCGGCGAAGCGACCGCGATGGCGGCCGATCAATTCGGCAAGCTCGCCGATCCGCGTGGGAAGCAACGCTTCGATCCGTTCACGCAGGCGCTGCGCCAGAACCGGCGACGCTCCGCCGGTGCCGATGGCGACGACCACCTCGCCACGATCGACGATGGCGGGAAAGATAAAGGTCGACAGATCCGGGCGGTCGACCACATTGACCGGGATGCGCTGCCGACGCGCGCGCGCGGCAATATGGTGGTCGAGTAGATCGCCGGCGGCCGAAACGATGGCCACGACGTCGCTCAGGTCGGCTTTGAGCGGATTTCCGACGCTGATTTCGAGTTGCCCCTGGCCCGGCGAGGTCGAGAGCTCTTCTGCAACGTCGATGCTGCAGGAGAACCAGCGCACATGTGCTCCGGCGGCGCGCAACAGGCGCAACTTGGCGAGCGCGGCCTCGCCCGAGCCGACAAGTATAAAGACTCCGGAGGAGGTATCGAAAAACAACGGAAGGAAACGCATCCGCACCTCCGGCAATGGGTCGTGGGCATAGTATTATTTTCCATATAGTAGCGAGAAATGTCCTGCAAAGAGAAAAATATTATGTCAAATGGGGCGACGGAAATAGGAAGTCCTACCAATTCTGCCCCCGGTGGCGGAAAGCCAATCTCGCCCGGTGCTCGGAGCGTGCCGGCCCTTGCGCAGGTCGCTGGTCGCCGACGAGGCGAGCGTCGGGAGCTATAATCGTGACCGGTGCGAAAGGGTGCGCCGAGGAAGCGTGTCATGCCAATCGTCCTGAACCACACCATCGTTCCGGTCCGCG
>DASSJW010000066.1:0-4422 GCA_035690995.1 Xanthobacteraceae bacterium | reverse complement strand
GCGTGGCTGCATCCTGGACGCTCCGGCACGATCCAGATCGGGCCGCAGAACATTCTCGGGCATTTCGGCGAGCTGCATCCGCGCGCGCTCGAGGCGCTCGATGCCGAAGGCCCTCTGGTCGCCTTCGAGGTCATCCTGGAGAAGATCCCCGAGCCGAAGCCGAAGCCAACGCGGGCGAAGCCGGTTCTGGAGCTCTTTCCGTTTCAGCCGGTGGCCCGTGATTTCGCTTTCGTCGTCGATCGCGCGGTCAAGGCGGCGGACATCCTGCGTGCGACGCAGAGCGTCGACCGCAAGCTGATCACCAACGTGACCGTGTTCGACGTGTACGAGGGCAAGGGCATCGAACCCGGGAAGAAGTCCATCGCGATCGCCGTGACGCTACAGCCGCGCGAAAAAACCATGACCGACGAGGAGATCGAGGCGATTGCAGCCAAGATCGTGACCGAGGTCAGCAAGCGGACGGGCGGCACATTGAGGACGTGAAGAACCGGCTAGCGTCGGCCGATGAGTTTCAGCACGGCATCGGCAGCGCGCTCGCCGGATTCCCATGCACCGTTCACGGTGCCCCAGAGCGCCTCGTGCGTCGCCTCGCCGGCGAAGAAGATGCGGTTGCTGACCGGCTCCGTCATGACCTTGCGCGCTGACTGCGCGCCGGGCGCGGCGGCGGACCAGGCGCCGAGCACCCAAGGCTCGTTGTTCCAGCGCGTGGCGTGCCGGCGCTTGATCAGGGTCTTGAGGTCGGCGCCGTAGAGGGAGGCGAGCCAGGTGGCAGCAAAATCCACCATCGCCGCCTCGCCCTTGGCGGACAGATCGCGACCGAAGGTGCCGCCCACATCGACCACGCAAATCGTGGACCCCGACATGTTGGCGAAGATCGCCGCGGTCTGCCGGCTCTCGCTCCGCTCGAACACAAGCTCGTCGGCCCGCAACCCCAGCGGGTTGCCCGTGAGCTCCAACGCGATGTGATCGCGGCTGCCGAGCTTGAGCTTGTTGGCGGCATCGAGATGACGCTTGGGCAGATCGGGCGCGAACTTGAGCTTGCCGGCGGTGAGCACGTTGGTCGACACCGTGACGATGACGGCACCGGTCCGAAACTGGCCTTTGGTGGAATCGACCTCGAGGCGCTGGCGGCTCCACCATTCGATGGTCTTCACCGGTGAACCGAGCAGGATAGGAAGCCCCCCGGCAAGCTTCGCCAGCAACGCGCCCAGGCCCTGGCGGCAGAACGAGCCGTTGTCCCGATCGCCCGAGCGGGCGAGATCGACGGTCGATACCTCGGAAAGCTCCTTGCCGCAGTTGTAGGCCCCCAGGATAAATTCGATGGTCGGGCGCCATTCTCCCAGATCCTTGGGCAGCACCTGGGAGCAGGCGACGTCGCTCTTGCGCGCCGCGTCGGCAATGGCGCTGTTGGCGCGAACGAGACCGGCGAGAAAATCCTCCATCTCGCCTTCGCGCGCATAGCGCTTGCCGATGCGCACGCGCTGCCCGGGCGGCGCCTGATACAGGTCGAAGCCGGCGGCAACGGCAAGCTTCGCCATCGGATTGATGTCGCCGGCGTAAAGGGCGTGAGCGCCACGATCGTAAGGCACGCCAAACGTCTTGGTGTCGGTGATGCAGCGTCCGCCGACCTCCTCCGCGGCCTCGACGACGACATAGCGCTTGCCCACTGCGCTGAGCCGACGCGCGGCCGCGATACCGGCAGCGCCGGCACCCACAATGACGGCGTCCACCCAGCCGGAGCGCGGCACCTCCTGTGTGGGCGACGGGCGTGGCGCCCCAAGCGCGGGCCCCGCTGCGAGCGCTCCGGCAGAGGCAAGAAACGAGCGGCGGCTGAAATGTTTCATGGCATCAGTGGCATGGAGGCTTACGAGGTCTACCAGGAAGCGCGCGCCGCGCGCCAGATCTTTTGCGCGCCGTGCTTGCCGTCCCGCAGCGGCAGTGCCTTATTCGCCCGTCAAATGCCCCCTGAGTTCCGCAGCGGAACCATTTCCGATGCTGCCGGGTCATGGTGCGGGCGGACCGGAGGACCACGATGCTCGACGCCGCCGTCAAGGCGCTCACGCAGATGCTCTCGCCGCCGTTCCGCGCGGTGCTGCTGAAATCCGTTGGGGTCGCCCTCATCCTCATCGTCATCATCGGAATTGCGGTCCAGCGCCTGCTGGTCTGGCTTGCAAGCTATGGCACGGATTGGGCAGAGAGCATGCTCGGCACCAGCGCGCATACGCCGCTCGTAATCCTGGCATGGATCGTCTCCATTGCGGTGAGTCTCGGCATTCTTGTCGGATCGATTTTCCTGATGCCCGCGGTGACCGCGTTGGTGGGGACCTTCTTCGTTGACGACATCGCGCTCGAAGTTGAACGCGCATACTATCCCGCGGATCCGGTCGGCAACCCGCCCCCGCCGCTACGCGCTGTGCTCGAAGGCGCACGGACGGCTTTGTTCTCGGTCCTGGTTTATCTGGTCGCGGTTCCGTTCCTCCTCGTCGGCGGCCTGGGGATTGTCATCTTTTTCCTGGCCACGGCTTATCTGCTCGGCCGCGAATATTTCGAGCTGGCGGCCATGCGTCATCAGTCCGTCGCGGACGCCAAACGGCTGCGCAAGATCCGAAGCGGCACGGTTTTTGTCGCCGGCATGTTCATCGCCGCCTTCGTATCGATACCGATCGTCAATCTCGCCGCGCCGCTGTTCGCCATGGCATTCATGGTGCACATGTACAAGCGGATGTCGAACGACCGGCGAGGGATCACGGAGCAACGATGATGCCTGCGCCAGTGCGGTTGTCGTAGCCGCAACGGCACGCTCGCATGCTCCATCGCCAAGTCACTTGTTCGCCAGCTTCGTTACCGTGACGCGAACGGTACCGTCGGCTTCCGCGATCACGCGCAGCGTCTTGGCGTCGAACTCGACCCCGGCCAGGCGCAGACCGGTGACCGTCGCTTCGACGTTGACGCCGTCAGCGCTTTTGCGGAAGTCGGCGATGGCTTTCTCGATGCTCTGGCGCGCGTTGGCGGCAAGCGGCACCAGGTCGAGCACCGCATTGTCCGCCAGCGCCTTTTCCAGATACGGCACCGCCGCCTGTGCCGCCGCGCCGAGCAAGCCAAAGGCTGCCTCTGATTCGATGTCGAGAGCGACGTCGTTGAGCCGCAGCATCTGCCGCTCCCGATCGAGCACCGGCCGCCCCCACACATGAACCGTGGCCTCGGCGCCGAGGCCGAACCAGCTTCTGGTCTCATTGGCCTTGAGCCGCAACGAGATCAGCAGCCGATCCCCGGATGCCGCCAGATTGACGCTCTGGACCGTGGCGGTGAATGCGCTGCTCTTGTCGTCCGGAAAGGTCTTGCCTTTGAGTTGCGCCTCCAGCAGTCGATTCACTTCGGTAAAAGGAACGTCGATCGGCACCGCGATATTGACGCGACCCTGTTCGGTCTGCGGGACGAGCTCCAACTGCGCCGGAAACGGACAATCGGGCTTGGTCTCATTGGGCAGGATGCGGGTCTCGGCCTGCACGCCGATGGTGAGCATGAGCGCGGATTCGCTGATGCGGGGCTGCGCGGCGAACGCCCGGGTCGGACGCACCTCCAACCACAGATTCGGCATTCCGGGCATGGCGGCGCCGAGCGCGATCGAGCGGCACATCTTGGTCCATTCGCCGCGAGCGGCGACTTCGAGGAACGGATCGTCGCGCACCCGCGCCTGCAACGCCGCCATCTGCTCGTTCACCGTGCGATCGAGCAGCGGCTTGATCTCGTTCGACACATTGAGCTTGGCGCCAAGGATGGTCAGGGACGCATCCGCGATCGCGACCTGCGAACTAAGATTGGGCTCGATTCGCCAGGCCGCCAGCAGCGATGGATGCGAGGTCACGGTGACGCTGCCGCGGATATCGGCACGCTGATCGAGTTTCTTTCCTTGCAGGTTCTGGACGCGCTCTCCCAGGCGGCCGCCGAGCAGGCCGCCGAGTGCGCCCGCGAGATTGCCGGCGTCAGCGGCGATTTGCCCGGTCGCCTGGAACGTTCCCGTGAGATTGGTGGACACGGCAAGCCCATCCGGGCGACCGGCGACCGCCAATCGTCCGCGCGTGACGGTCCAGTTCATCTCGGCATTGGACAGCAGCTGCGGCAGCGGATTGTCGCGCTTGCCGACGAGGTTGCGCGGGGCCGCCGTCTCCATCGCGTCGCGGATGGCGGAGAGCGTGATGGTCGCCGGAGTTACGATGACGGAGCTGCGGGCGACCGGCGCGAGCGGCGGCACCTCGACCAGCGCCGGTCGCAGGTCCTTGGGACTTGACCAAAGCCGGGCGTATGCCCAGACCGCGCCGCCCAATATGATGACGGCAATCAGCCCGCCGATGACGATCTTGCCCCATGGCCGATGCATGGCGATCATCCCCTGTGAGTCGCGGAGGAATTTTAGTTGGGCGT
>DASSJW010000065.1:0-2837 GCA_035690995.1 Xanthobacteraceae bacterium | reverse complement strand
CCGCCCTGCCCGCGCCGGTCATGCCCGACTTGGCGTCGATCACGATGGCGTCGGGATCGATCGCGCCGGCCCGCAGCAGCGGAATGAGCGGAAGCTCGGCGCAGGTCGTGTAGCAGCCGGGATTGGCGACGAGCTGCGCGCGCCTGATCGCGTCGCGGTAGACCTCGACCAAACCATAGACGGCGCGCGGCTGCAGCTCCGGCGCATGATGCTCGTGGCCGTACCAGTGCGCATACGCGGCGGGGTCGGACAGCCGGAAGTCGGCCGAGAGGTCGACGATCTTGATCGCGGGCAGCGCACCGAAGATCTGCTTGATCACCTTCTGCGTGGTGGCGTGCGGCAAGGCGCAGAAGATCAGATCGAGGCCCGCGCCCGCCCAGTCCATCCCCTCGATCGATTGCAGCTTGGGCAGCTCGAACGGGGAGAATTGCGGAAACACCTGGCGCATCTCCTGCCCGGCGCGGCGGTCGGCGGTGAGCAGCGCGATCTCGACCTTGGGATGGCGCAGCAGCAGGCGCACGAGCTCCGCCCCGGTATAGCCGGACGCGCCGAGCACGCCGATCTTCGCTTGTCTGTCAGCCGCTGTGGCCATGGATTGCTCCTCGCGATCAGGACGACCGGATGAGGGAGACTGCCGCGGAGGATATCAGGATCGGTGCCGCGGAAGGTTCATCCGGCGGCAGGGAGACGATCACACGCGATCGCACGCCCATGCCGCGGGAGCGCGGCGGCGGCGAGGAAGAACGCGTGTCGGTGTCGTCGTCATCGCCGGGCTATAGACGCCGCGCCCGGTGCGCGTCAAGCGCCCGCTCGACCTGGCTCGCGAGCTGTTGATCCCGGCGCGCAATTGCAGATTTCATTTCGCTGAGACGCGTCGGCGCGAGCGCTACTCCAGCGGCGGCAGCGTCCGCAGCCAGGCGACGATGGCGTCGATGTCCGCGTCCTTCATCTTCTTGAAATAGATCTGGCGCGCCATCGGCAGCTTGAGCGCGCGGCCGTCATGGCCGATCCCTTCGGTGAGAACGCGCCGGATCTGGGCATCGCTCCAGGCGCCGATACCCTTGGTCGGGTGCGAGGTGATGTTGACGGCCACCGCCTGCCCGAACGGCCCGGTCATGACGTGGCCGCCCTTGCCGAAGGAATCCTTGTAGCCGGGCGTGCCGTCCGGCCGCCGCGCGTGGCACTCCATGCAGTGCGCGATGGTCGCGAGGTAGAACCCGCGCTTGATCGGGTCGGCCAGCGCCTCGTCGGTGAACGGCTCGGCCGCGCCCGGAATGGTCTCATAGTGCATCGCCGCCTTGTAGACCGGCGGCTGGACCTGGTTGCGCACCGGCGCCACCGAGCGGATATAGGTCACCACCGCATCGAGATCGCCCGGCGTGAGGATCTTGTAGAAGACAAAGGGCATCTGCGGGGCCACGGGCACCCCGCTCGGGCGGATACCGTCCCGCAACAGATGCTTGAGGTCGGCTTCGCTCCAAGTGCCGATGCCGGTCTCGCGGTCGGGCGTGATGTTGGAACCCTTGACGGTGTAAGCCGCCTCATCCCAGGTCTGCGATCCACCGGAGAAGCGCTTCTCCATCACGAACCCGGCCGGCGTGCGCGGCGTGTGGCAGCCGTCGCAGGCCATGACCGCATTGACGAGGTAGCTCCCGCGCTCGAGCGGCGTTTGCGCGTGTGCGCCGCCGGCGGTCGCGGCCAGCGCCGCCACGCCTGCGAACACACGTCGAATCATCACCAGGCGAATCATTGGCGTCCCTCATCTGATGGCGGATGACGACGGCGTGGCTCGCGCCGTGGCGCGAGCGCAAATGATATGCACGGCCCGCAACGGGCCTGCTGAGGTCAGATGATCGGATTCCAGGGCACCGCGATCTCGCGATAGCCCGATCCGCTCTTCTCCACGTAGGCCAGCGACGGGAACGGATAATGGAAGCCCTGCACCAGCATCTTCTCCGCCACCAGCATGTCGTAGACCTTGCGGCGGGTCGCCTCCGCCATCACCGGATCCTGGTCGTAGAAGGCGTGCCAGCCGGGATTGCGCGCGAACAGGAACGGCACGTGGGTGACATCGGCCTGGACGTAGACCTTGCCCGCTCCGGACGACACGATGTGGGAATTGTGGCCGGCGGAATGACCATGCGTGCCCACCGCGGTGATGCCGGGGACGACCTCCTTGCCCTCCTCGTAGGTGCGCAACCGCTTCATCACTTCGCCTGAAAACACCCGGCGATTGTTCTTGAACAACCCTTCCATGCGCCCCTTCGGCGCGCGGCTCATCTCCCCATCGTCCATCCAGAACTTGTGCTCGCCCGCCGGCACCAGAATCTCGGCATTGGGGAAGGCCAGCGAACTGTCGGCCTTCAACAGGCCGTTCACGTGGTCGCCGTGATAGTGCGAGATGATGACAGTATCGATCGCCTTGGGGTCGATGCCGGCCGCGCCGAGGTTGGTCATCAACTGGCCGCTCGATCCCTTGGTCGACTGGAAGGCCGCCTCGCCGGTGCCGGTGTCGATGAGGACGAGCTTCTGCCCGGTGTTGACGACGATCGGATTGTACGGCCCGACGAACACATCCGGCTCCATGTGGGCGGCAAGCAGGGCGGCGTTGACCTCCTCCCGCTTGGCATTGGCGACCATGTCGTCCGGCAATTTGAAGCGGTTGACGCCGTCGGTGACGACGGTGATCTCGAAGCTGCCGACTTTGTAGCGGTACCAGCCCGGCGCCTGCGTGCCGGCTGGCGGCGCCGCGGCGAAAGCCGGCCATGGCGCGGCGAGCGGAGCGATAGCGGCGGCAGCGGCGCCGGACAGCATAGCGCGGCGGGTCAGTTCCGACA
>DASSJW010000064.1:0-2231 GCA_035690995.1 Xanthobacteraceae bacterium | reverse complement strand
GGCATGCAGCCCGCCCGGCACCACCGTGCCGGGGCCGGTGCCGAGGAAATAGGCGCGGATCATGCTGAGCGCCATGCGGTCGAAGCGCATGTCGTGGCGGAACACGCTTTCGTTCAGCCGTTCGAAAAAGATGATCACCGCGAGGTGATCCTGCAGGTTCTTGCCGACCGGCAGATCGACCACCGGAGCGATTCCGGTCGCGCGGAGATGGTCGGCGGGGCCGATGCCCGACAGCATCAGCAGCGGCGGCGTGTTGAACGCGCCCCCGGACAGGATCACCTCGCGGTCGGCGTTGACCCGCACGGTCTCGCGGATGCCCCTGACATATTCGACCCCGGTGGCGCGCGTGCCGCGCATCAGCACCCGGGTCGCGAGCGCGCCGGTCACCACGTCGAGGTTGGGCCGCTTGCGCGCCGGCTTGAGATAGGCGGTGGCGGCCGATGAGCGGTAGCCGCCGCGGATGGTATATTGGCCGCGCCCGAAGCCTTCCTGCTGCGCGCCGTTATAGTCTTCGGTCACCGGGAAGCCCGCGGTCTTGGCGGCGTCAAGCCAGGCGTCGTAGACGGGATCGGTGGTCTTGGCGAATTCGGTGCCGATCGGCCCGTCGCCGCCGCGCCACGGATTGGCGCCGCGCTCCCAGGTCTCGCAACGCCTGAAATAGGGCAGCACGTCGGCATAGGACCAGCCGCGCGCCCCCTTCTGCGCCCAGCGGTCGTAGTCGCCGCGATTGCCGCGGGTATAGGCCATCACGTTGATCGAGGACGAGCCGCCCAGCACCTTGCCGCGCATCGCCTCGATCTTGCGGCCGTTCATGTTCGGCTCGGGCTCGGTGCGGTAGCCCCAGTTGAACATGTCGTATTCGTGCATCTTGCCCATGCCGAGCGGGATATGGATGAACGGATGGAGGTCGCGCCCGCCGGCTTCGATCAGCAGCACGCTCGCGTTGCCGTCCTCGCTCAGGCGATTGGCCAGCACGCAGCCGGCCGAGCCGCCGCCGACGATGACGTAGTCGTAGCTTGTCTTCACTTAACGCTCCTGATTGCGAACCACACTCATGCCGAGGGCTGCACCATTTGACGCTCATAGGCGTCACACATCCAGCGTGCTGGGCGCGAAGATTTCCTTGAGCTCCACCCGGCGCGCGCTCAGGCCCTGCTCATGCACGTATTGCGCGACCGTCTCGAGCACCGGCCGCGCGGCCTTGAAGCCGTAGGCGAGCGGATCGTGCTCGGCCAGCGTGCGCTTGACGCCACCGTCGAGCAGGCCACTTTCGAAGTACCAGTGCAGATACGAGCGCCCGGCGCGCGCGATCTCCTCCTTCGCGGCGACGAAGGCGGAATAGAGGTTGAGCGCGATCCAGGGACGGCTCTCCAGCAGCGAGCGTCGCACCACCACGGTGTGGTTGATCGGAAACAATCCGGTCTTGGCGTAGAAGCGGCGGCCTTCGGCCGCCGGGTCGGGAAAGAGATAGCGCGTCACCCCGGAGACATCGACCGTGCTGCGGTCGACCAGGTTGTTGTCGACCAGATAATGCAGCGATCCGTCGAGCTCGCCGCCCAGCAGCATCTCGCCCATGTTGGTGGTCGGCGGGATCTGGTTGACGCGCACGCCCGGCGGCGCGGCAAAGCCGGTGGCGCCGCCATGGCTCTTGTCCGGGTTGCGCTCCATGAACCATTCGATGTCGCGGGCATGCACGCCGAATTCGTGCTGCAGGATGCCGCGCGACCAGATCGCCCAGGTCTGCTGATATTCCGGCACGCCGATGCGCTTGCCGCGCAGGTCGGCCGGCGCCGCGATCCCCGAATCCGTGCGCACGATGATGCTGGTGTGGAAGAACTTGCGCATGGTGAAGACCGGGATCGCCACCCAGCGGGTGTCGCCGCGCGACACCGCGATGATCAGCGACGACATCGACATTTCGGAGACGTCGAATTCGGCGAACCGCAATTGCCGCCAGAACATCTCGGACGGGTGGACCATGGTGGGGATGAGCTTGATCCCCTGCGGCACCACGCGGCCTTCGAGCAGCGGCCGCGTGCGCTCGTTGTCGGAGAGCGCGATGCTCAGCTCCAGATGAGAAGCAGTCATGGGGGATAAATCCGTGGCGGCACGGTCATGGTTGCCCCGCCCTCATCCAGAGGAGCGCGCGAGTCCGGGTGCATGTGCATTGATTGGCCCCTGTGCGCGCGCGGCTCGAAGGATGGGGGCGGCCTCATGCTTCGAGACGCATC
>DASSJW010000063.1:0-2637 GCA_035690995.1 Xanthobacteraceae bacterium | reverse complement strand
GACGCCGGACTCGCGCGCGCTGTCATGGCTGCCCTCGGCATCGGTCCAGCCATAGTCGCCCTGGATGCCGATCACAAAACCGCCGGCGAATTGATAGTCGCAACCGGCCTGCACGCCGCCAAGCCAGCTATCGACATGGTGTCCGCCCAGCGACTCGCCGAAAAAATCGCCGCCGGGCGTCCGGTTGGTCCAATCCTGCTTGGTCCACAGGCCGCCGGCATGGCCGCCGAGGAAGCAGCCGCTCCAGCTCCAAACCGGCACAACTGGCGGCGGCGCCTTGTAGACGGGAGGGCGCATGTCGGCCGCGGCCGCTGGACCCACCAGCGCCACCAGCGCGACCGTTCCGAGGAGGAGTTTCCGCATGACGCGCCCCCCGTGAAGACGAAAGGAGGCAATATGGAATGAGTTGGCGTGGAATGCTGTAGCTGCTCGGCCACACCGGCATGGATCCGCGCAAGGCCCTCGCCATTGCGCAACGCCCTGCATCTGCAGGTCATACGAACGACGAGCGCGACCCCTGTTCTCGAACCGGAAGGGTTCGCAGGGCGCCGCTGACGCGCCTGCTCAGCGCTCGCCGTCGTTCTGCTGCTGCGCGCGCATCGTGGCATCGGTGCTGCCGCCCGCCAGCGTGACGCGATTGAGCGCCATGCGCTGAATGCCGCCCCCGAACAGCTTCGCTTTCTTGGCCGAGATGGTGCGCGTGTTGACGCCCATCCAGGCAATCTCCGACGACAGGCGGCCGTACTCGATCTTCGGGCAGCGGTTCATCACAACCTTGAGGCCGTTCGCCTCCGCAAGCTTTGCCGCCTCGTCGTTGCGAATGCCGAGCTGCATCCAGATGACCTGCGGGCGAGGCTGAAGCGCCAGCGCCTGTTCGACGATCGCCACGGCATATTGCGGGGCGCGGAAAATATCGACCATGTCCACGGGCTCGGGGATATCGGCGAGGGTGGCGTAAGCCGTCCTTCCGAGCAATTCCTGTCCCGCCAGCGCGGGGTTCACCGGGATCATGCGGTAGCCGCGTTCGAGCAGATACTTGAAGGCAAAATAGCTCGGACGGCTGGTATTGGCCGAGACGCCAACCATCGCGATCGTCTTCACGGTGTTGAGAATGGCGCGGATGTAGCTGTCGTCGTAGCTGTCGTGGTTCATGCCAGTGTCCCGATTCCGAAGTTCGCACACCCTTGCGGCACGCTTTCCGATGCGAACTTCGGAATCAATTCCAGTGCGCCCTTGGAGTTGAAGTTCCTGAACGAGCGCGCGGCTGTAATGATAAGGAACTTCAGATCCACCGCACCAGGCGCCGCCTTCGATCACGAACATAGGCATGCTCCTCTGGTTGGGAAAGGGCGCAGGGCGCATTGCTGCAGCGTAATCCGCTATGCCACCCGCACCGGCGAGGCGTCATTCGCCATGCCGCGCGGGAGTTACGCCTTCCGAGCTTGCTGAGCACGGCGCCAGAGCGCGCAGCCGCGCATTCTCCGCTTCAAGCGCCGCGATCCGCTCCCGCAGCACCACGGTCGCGTCCGCGATCTCGCTTTCGGTGAAGCGTGCGGTGATGTGCTGGGTGCAGTTCACGTCCCATGCCTCGACGGTGAACAGGATGGCGCGCTCGGGCTGCGCGCGATAGCCGGCGTCGGTGAGCCGCGCGAGCAGCGCCGGATCGTTCCCGACCGCCCGCGCGCGTCCCCAGATCTTGAGTCGCCGCCGAGCGGCGAAATCGAGCAGGAACAAATAGGCGCGATCGTTGTCGGCGAGGTTGCCGATGGTGATGTACTGGCGGTTACCGGCGTAATCGGCGAAGCCGAGCGTCCGCTCGTCGAGCACCTTGATGAATCCCTTCGGGCCGCCGCGGTGCTGAATGTAGGGCGCGCCGGCGGCCGAGACGGTTGCCAGAAACGCGGTGTCGAGACCTGCGATGAAGCCGGCAAGCTCGGGCGTCACCCGGTCGGGAAAGCCGGCGGCAACCCGCTTTTCGTAGAGGCGCGCCGAACCCCGTTGTGCCTGCGCCAATCGCGCGGCGGGGGGAAAGACAATGTCGCCGTTGTTGATCATGTCGGGCCTCTGGTCAGGATGGCCTGCCAAACATGACCATTCCGTGCAGAACTGATAATCCTCCTTTTTTGCAATTTATTGTTGCTGTATATGGAACAATATGGATCGGACCGATGCCATCGCCGTGTTCATCGCGGTCGCCGACCACGGCAGCTTCGCAGCGGCCGCACGGCGCCTCGGCCGCTCGCCGGCGTCGGTCACGCGCGCGGTCGCGGACCTGGAATCCCGGCTGGGCGTCCGCCTGCTGACGCGCACCACGCGCGCGGTCAGCACGACCGAGGCCGGGCAGCGGTTCCTGGGCGGCGCCAAGCGCGTGCTCGCGGATCTCGACGAGATCGAGCGGGCGGCGGCGGGCCAAGGTACGGCGCCGCGCGGCGAATTGCGCCTGACCGCACCGATCCTGTTCGGACGCCTGCACGTGCTGCCGATCGTCACCGAATTTCTCGATCGCTTTCCGGAGGTGCAGGCCGCGCTGGCGTTGGTCGACCGGCCGGTCGATCTGGTGGAGGAGGGGCTCGATGTCGCGGTGCGCATCGGCGCGCTTGGGGAGAGCTCCGCGGTTGCGACCCGCGTCGGTGCGCT
>DASSJW010000062.1:0-2583 GCA_035690995.1 Xanthobacteraceae bacterium | reverse complement strand
TTGGGGGCACGCGCAGCGCGGAACTTGGCGCGGTGCGCCGCTCAATACTCCTCCGACAGCATGGTCGTGATTCACCCGCTGGGTGAACAGCGGGATCGCGCGAGGTCGAAGACGGGCCTCCTCCCTCAACGAACGGGCCGTCCCTCCGGCTGGACTGAATGGCATCAGGCGAGGGGCTCCTTCGACGGCTCCTGGAGCAACCTCCTTTCCCCCCTGGAGCCTCCCTTGTTTGGGTTAGAAAATGTCGCTGGGCAGAACACGAGCCCTGTGCTGCAATCCGCCAGCACAAGGAAAAAGAGCCAGTACGGGCTGGCCGATGTGCTGGGGTCGTATGCCTCCGTTCCGCCGCATCCCGACTGCAAAATTGCGTTCCACATAATTTGGGGGAAGCGAATGTATCGAGCATTGGGGGCTGTAGCCTTACTGTCCATTGCCATCGCCGCGCCGGTGCAGGATGCGGCCGCACAGGATCCGGTGGGTGGCGCAATCCTCGGCGGGGTCACTGGGGGGGTTATTGGCGGCGCATTGGGCGGCGGGCGCGGGGCCGCCGTCGGCGCCGTTGTCGGCGGGGTCACCGGCGCTGCCATTGCTGCGCAGGGCCAACCGCGGCCGGGCGGCTACCGTTACTACCAGCAGGCTTGCTACCAACAACGTGGCGACGGGGCGTGGGTAGCCGTTGCGCCGCAGTATTGCGCGCCCGCGGCTGCGGCGCCGGTCGCGGTTGCCCCGCCACCACCGCCTCGGGTAGTGCGCGACGAACTGGGGGATCGAATGTTGCTATTGCGTGAAGGCTGCGAGGACGGCGACCGTCGCGCCTGCGTGCGGCTTGGTATCCTCATCGGTGAAAATCGGGAGCGCCGCGCGGCATGGCGGCGGGAACATCCCGAGGTCTTCTTTTACGAACGCTGAACGGAGAGAGGCCGGGGGACCGGGAGGCCGATGATGACGGCCGCCCACAGTCCGACCCGCAGCGAGCGCCGCACCAGACGCGGCTTGCGTGCGCCGAATGCCTGCGCGGCCAACGGCGCGACCGCGGAGACCGGCCCCATGCCCAGCACGAACCCGACGAACAGAACCATGTGTGCGAGACCGACGGCGGCAATGGCGTGCTCGCCGAGGCGCCCGATCAGTGCGAGGTCCGTCGTCATCATGGCGATCTGGCCAAGCTGTGTCAGCGCGATCGGCCAAGCGAGCTTGACCGTTTCGACCATGTCGGTGCGCCACGGCGCGTGACTGGGCGGCGCTCGCGTTCCGGCAGCAACGATGGTCCGGGGCAATGTCATGGCGCGGCACCATAAGGAACGCCGTGGCAAGAGAAAGGCTGGACGTGGAGGGGCTCAGGCCTGGTGCGCGGCGATGAAGAATTCACGGTTGCCGTCGGTGCCCGAAATAGGCGAGGGGACGATGCCTCTGACGTGCCAGCCGCGCGACGCGACGAACGACGCGATATCGTCGCAGACCGCCGAGTGAACGAGCGGATCGCGCACGATGCCATTCTTCACCAGGCGCCGACCTGCTTCGAATTGCGGCTTGATCAGGGCCAGCAAATCGGCCGGCGTCTGCGCCAGCTCGATCACCGCAGGAAGCACAAGCTTGAGCGAGATGAAGCTCGCATCGATGGTGATGAAGTCGGGCCGCTCCGGCAGCAGCGCCGGATCGAGGCGGCGAATGTCGGTATCCTCGATCGACACGATCTCGGGGCGGGCGCGAAGACGCGGATGCAGCTGTCCGCGCCCGACATCCACCGCATAGATCCGGCGGGCCCCGCGCACGAGCAGGACCTCGGTGAACCCGCCGGTCGAAGCTCCGACATCGAGGCAGACGCGCCCGCGCGGGTCGAACATCCCATCGCAGCGGAAATGATCGAGTGCGGCCGCCAGCTTCACGCCGCCGCGCGACACGTAGGGGTGTGCGGGTTCGGCATGCAGGATCGCGGCGGCTGCAACGTCCTGCGACGGCTTGGTGATCAGAACGTCATCGGCCGTCACCCGGCCGGCAGCGATCGCCGCCTGGGCTTTGGCGCGGCTTTCAAACAGGCCGCGCTCCACGAGCAGACGATCGATGCGGGTACGAGGGTTCATGGAGTTGCAATGGGTAAAGTCGCGCTTGGTCAGGCCGCTCGGCAGTGGATGTGTTCGCGTGTCGGAACAAGTAACCGCGCTCTGCGGTTATTTCCAGTCGGCTCATTGGCGCCGACCAGCCGGGAACGTCTCAAGGCTTGCTCGGATCAGAAAGGGATGAATCATGGCCCGAAAATATTCACGCAGTGCTTCGAAGGATGTCGAGCGCGTGATGCGCAAGCGCAAGCGCGGGAGCCTCAAGAGCGGCCGGAGCGGAAAAAAGGTCAAGAGCCGGAAACAGGCAATCGCGATAGGCCTCTCGGAGGCGCGCCGGAAAGGAAAGAAAGTGCCGCGCAAGCGCACCGGTCGCAAGACCAAAGGTCGCAAGAGTACCGGCCGCAAGCGCGGATAGGGACGACCCGATCGGGACTTATCCGCGCCCCAGTTTCACGGTCTCGCCGCGCAGATTCTGGCCCAGGGCCTCGAATGCCTTGGTGACGATGCCTTTGGCATCGAGGCCGGC
>DASSJW010000061.1:0-2752 GCA_035690995.1 Xanthobacteraceae bacterium | reverse complement strand
GTGCTGCACGAGTTCTCGTCGATCCCGGGCGTCCGCGAGGACGTCACCGACATCGTGCTGAACATCAAGGACATCGCCATTAAGATGCAGGGCGACGGCCCCAAGCGCATGGTGGTGAAGAAGCAGGGGCCTGGCACGGTGACGGCCGGCGACATTCAGACCGTCGGTGACATCGTCGTGCTCAATCCCGATCTCGTGCTGTGCACGCTCGACGAGGGCGCCGAGATCCGCATGGAGTTCACGGTCAATACCGGCAAGGGCTATGTCCCGACCGAGCGCAACCGGCCGGAAGACGCTCCGATCGGTTTGATCCCCGTGGACAGCCTCTATTCCCCGGTACGCAAAGTCTCCTACAAGGTCGAGAACACCCGCGAGGGCCAGATCCTCGACTACGACAAGCTGACGATGCAGATCGAGACCAACGGCGCGCTGAGCCCCGATGATGCGGTCGCTTATGCCGCGCGCATCCTGCAGGACCAGCTCAACGTGTTCGTGAATTTCGAAGAGCCGCGCAAGGAGGTGGTGACCGAGGCGATTCCCGACCTCGCCTTCAACCCGGCGTTTCTCAAGAAGGTCGACGAGCTCGAGCTTTCGGTCCGCTCCGCCAACTGTCTCAAGAACGACAACATCGTCTATATCGGCGACCTCGTGCAGAAGACCGAGGCGGAGATGCTGCGCACGCCGAATTTCGGCCGCAAGTCGCTCAACGAGATCAAGGAAGTGCTGGCCCAGATGGGACTTCATCTCGGCATGGAAGTGCCGGGTTGGCCGCCCGACAATATCGACGAGCTGGCCAAGCGCTTCGAGGACCATTACTGAACAGACGCCGAGTCCGGACGAAGGACGCCAGGTGATTGACCTGCTTGCCTCCGTCGTCTGCCTCCCGCTCTTCGCCGTTTGAGGTCGCCCATGCGTCACGCCAAGGTCCATCGCAAGCTCAACCGTACCCCCGAGCATCGCCGCGCCATGTTCGCCAACATGTGCGCGGCCTTGATCAAGCACGAGCAGATCGTGACCACGCTGCCGAAGGCCAAGGACCTGCGGCCGATCGTCGAGAGGCTGGTTACGCTCGGCAAGCGCGGCGACCTGCACGCGCGCCGGCAGGCGATCGCGCAGATGCGTGACCTCGCCATGGTCAAGAAGCTGTTCGAGGTGCTCGGCCCCCGCTACAAGGATCGCCACGGCGGCTATACCCGTGTCCTCAAGGCCGGTTTCCGCTACGGCGATAACGCCCCGGTCGCGGTGATCGAATTCGTCGATCGCGATGTGGAGGCGAAGGGCAAGGATTCGGGGCCGGTCGAGGAGCGGGCGGCAGCCCAGGCGGACGCGCCCGCGGCGGCGTAACGTCGAAAACGGCATGAACTGAACGCGAGGGCGGCCATTTGCGCCGCCCTTTTTATATGGCGCGTGCCGTTCGTTTCCTGGTGATAACGCGTTGGCAAGTCCGGCGAAGTCGGTATGTTGCCGCCGGGCGACAAAGACGATTGCAGCCGGCATGATCCGCCGGAAGAGGAGGGTTGGGAATGAACCGTGGTGCCTGTTTTGCTTTCGTGACGTTGCTGGCTGCCGGGCCCGCGGGCACGGCCGTGGCGCAGACGCCGGTCGAGCGCGGGGCCTATCTCGTCAACACCATCATGACTTGCAACAACTGCCACACCCCCATGGGGCCGAACGGTCCGCAATTCGACAAGGCTCTGTCCGGCGGATTGCGTTTCAACGAGCCGCCGTTCGACGTCACGGCGTCCAACCTCACGCCCGATCCCGAAACCGGCCTCGGCAAATGGAGCGACGCCGATTTCAAGAAGGCCTTGCTCGAGGGCGTGCGGCCGGCGGGCCACCATCTGGCCGAAGTCATGCCCACCGGCTTCTACAAGATTCTCACGCCCGGCGATCTCGACGCCATCATCGCCTATCTGCGCTCGCTGCCGCCGATCGCCAACAAGGTGCGCGAACCCGTCTACAAGATGGACATCCCGCACAAGGTGTTTCCCGGCGCCGAAAAGCCGATGTCGCAGGCCGACCTCAACGACAAGCTCAAGCGCGGATTTTATCTTGTCACCATCGGCCATTGCATGGAGTGCCATACGCCGTTCGGTCCGCCCGGCACGGGGGCCGATTTTCAGAATTCGCTCGGCAAGGGCGGCCGCGAGTTTCCCGGTCCCTGGGGCACGTCGACGTCGCGCAACATCACGTCGAGCAAGACCAAGGGCATCGGCGATTGGAGCGACGCCGACATCAAGCGCGCCATCACCCAGGGTGTGCGCAAGGACGGCACCCGGCTCAAGCCGCCGATGGGGTATCCCTACTACGCGAAGATGACCGATGCCGACCTCGACGCCGTGGTCGCCTATCTGCGCACGGTGCCGGCGAAGGAGTGACGCCGGTCGCCGCGCCGACGTCATCTGCGCCGGCGCGGATCCTTGCCCATGACATCGTAGACGTCGGCCGGGGCGAAATCGTCGGTGATGACGTCGCCGTCGGCTGCCTGCGCCCGCGGCTGATCCATGCGCCGCGCCAATATCCGGGGCAGGGGAAAGCGAAAGCCGTTGCGCTCCTGCACCGCCGCCGCCCGCGATTGCAGCGTCTCCTTGGCGAGCGGCGCGGCGGTGGCGACCGCAATCACTTCGCCGGCCCCGGTCGGATAGAGATCGAGCGCGGGAAACACGTCGCCGAGCGTCTTCACCGTCGAAGCGTAGAGCTTGCTGCCGTCATGCACGTTGAAGGCGGCCGCGCCGCCCGGCGCCAGCCGCTG
>DASSJW010000060.1:0-2478 GCA_035690995.1 Xanthobacteraceae bacterium | reverse complement strand
GAAGCGAGCCATCAGAAACACGCCGGCATCGATGATTCCCCACGCCAAGTTGCAGCCGAGCGCGGCGAACAGCATGGTCCGAACCTGGATGCGATCGGCGGTCACGACGCCGAGCGTCAAAGTGAAGGTCAGCGCCATGATCAAGCCGAATAGGACCTCCGAGATTCTGTCCATCGGTTCGAGGATTCGATCGAACGATTTGGCCGGCGCGAGTGGATCGACTGCCATTTGGATCGGCTCGTTTTCCGTCTGCGTCACGGGCGCCGACGTGGCTCGCGCCTATCTGCCCTCGGCGCCGAGCAGACTATCGAGAGTCGAGGCCCTGTCGAGGCCCCCGACCTTTTCGTCCATGCCGTCGGCTCGCAGCAGGTCGCGCACCCGCCCCCGTGCCCCCACGACGCGCAGTGCGATGTCGTCCGCGGCAAGCTCGCCGTGCAGATTGTGCAGCATGCGAGAGCCGGCGAGATCGAGATACGGTGATGCCGAAAGATCGCAGACCACCAGGCGGATGTCCGAGGGCATAGCTTGAAGTCGGTTCAAGACCGTTTCCAGCACTGCGTCGGCATTGACGTATATGAGCGAGGCTTCGGGACGAAAGGCGATCACGCCGGGCAGCGGCTCGTTTTCGGCATGACGGGCGAGGTCGGAGTAGCTGTTGGTGCCGGGAATCCGTCCGAGGAACGCCACATGCGGGCGCGACGCACTAACCAGCAGCAGCAAGATGGAGGCCAACGCGGCGAGCAGGACGCCCTGTAATATACCCAATAGCAGCACACCGCCCAGGGCGACCGCGCCGGCGTAGAAATCGAGCCGGCTCACGCGCCACATGCGCAACAGCGCCGGAAAATCGAGCAGTCCGGACACGGCAGTCAGCACGACTGCGGCCAGCACCGCCTTGGGCAGGTTTTCCAGCAGTCCCGTGAGGAACAGCAGGCAGAGCGCGAGCGTAACTGAGGCGAAGACAAGAGCGAGCGGGGTGCGTGCGCCGGCCTTGTCGTTCACCGCCGATTGCGACAGTCCGCCCGCCACGGGGTACCCATGTCCCAGCGCCGTTGCGAGATTCGCCGCGCCGATCCCGAGCAGCTCCTGCCGCGGATCCAAACCACATCCGTGCTTTGCAGCGAAGGTGCGGGCGGCAGACACGCTTTCGATATAGGCCAGCAGCAGGCATCCGGCGGCTAACGGAACGATCCCCTCGATATCATGTAGCCGCAGGGCCGGGCCGCCCAGGGTCGGCAGGCCGGCCGGAATCTCTCCCGTCGTTGCGACCCCAAGGGCAGGAAGGCCCAGCACGGACGCGGCGACGATCGACAACGCAACGACAGCCAGCGCGACCGGTCTTCCCGGCAGCATGCGCTCCCCGAGCACGAGCAGCATGATCGCGACGATACCCAGGGCCAATACGAGGTAGTCGGTCTGGCCAAGCTGCCCCGCCAGCAGCACCGATCGCTCGAAAAAATTGTGCCCGCCGCCGGCCACGCCAAGCAGGCTCGGCAACTGGGTCATGGCGATGGTCAACGCCGCGCCGGCCTTGAACCCTACGAGGGTGCTGTCGCTGATCAGTTTCACAAGCCCGCTCAGCCGCAACAGCCAGGCGATCAGGCACAGCACGGCGACCGTCCAGGCTGTGAGGCTGGCGATCTGCGCGTAGCGGTTCGCGTCTCCGTCCGCCATGGCTCCGACCGTTGCGGCAATCATCAACGAGACGGCGGAGGTGGGTCCGATCGCCAGCTGACGCGACGAACCGAACAGGGCGTAGCCGAGCCCGCCCAAGAGGTAGCCGTAAACCCCCACCTGCGGAGGCAAACCGGCCAGCCCGGCATAGGCGAGCGAAACCGGGATCGCGTAGGCCGCCAGCGTCACGCCGGCGACGGCATCGGCCGGCAACCAGACCGCACGATATTGGGCCAACCAACGCGCCGGCGGCACTAAGGAAAGCCACGTCGCTCCATTCCGCGGTTCGGTCGCATCCTTCATGCTTGGCGCGTCATCTCCGAAGCGGCCGCGGTATTCTCTGACGGCACTTTGCGGTCGGCGCCCGACGATCGGCGGCAAGGAAATCGTGAACGCGCTGCCGCTGCCATTTGGATCATTCCCGCGTCATCCGCTGGCCGCCGGGCTCAACGATGGAAGGATCCCCCACATTCTCAGTGCCCTTCGAGGAAGACGTAGCTCTGCCAGCTGCGCATGCGCAGCAGGATCTTGCGCAGCAGCGAGACGTGGTGCCAGTGCTCGGTGTAGATGGCGACCTGGGCCGCGGCACCGAGCGGGATCTGGTAAGGCGACATGTCGTCGGTGATGTCGACGACGGCCAGCGCCCGCCCGCCGTCCGTCCGGGTGCCGACATCCACGAGGCCGCCGGTCGGTAGCAGCTGGCCGGCCGCGATCGCGTCGAGGACGAGGCGCACCTTGCCCTTGAACACGCGCCCGGGCACGGCATCGAAAGCAGCCTCAGCCTCGTCGCCGGCCTTCACCCGC
>DASSJW010000059.1:0-2368 GCA_035690995.1 Xanthobacteraceae bacterium | reverse complement strand
GGGCTAATTGATCTTGATGTCGGCCGCCTTGATGATCGGCGCCCAGCGGACGAGCTCGGCGTTGATGTTCGCACGGAATTCGGCCGGCGAGTTGCCGATCGGCTCCATCAGCTGGAGCGCGAGCTTGCCGCGGATCTCCGGTGCCTTGATCGCCTCCACCACCTCGTCGTGGATGCGCGTGATCACCGCTTCGGGTGTCTTGGCGGGTGCGATCAGGCCCATCCACGCATCCGCCTCGACGTCGATCCCACTCTCTTTCAACGTCGGAATATCAGGGAGCAGCGCGGAGCGCCTGGCCGTCGACACCGCCAGGATTTTCACCTTGTCCGATCCGGCGTGCGGGGTCACCGAGATCGCTGGCAGGCACGCCATCTGCACGTCGCCGCGCAGCACCGCGGTCATCGCCTGCGGCGAACCGGGATAGGGGATGTGCACCATCTGCGTCCCGCTGCGGAGCGCGATCGCTTCCATGGCGAGGTGCGACAGCGAGCCATTGCCGATGGAGCCGAAATTGTACTTCCCGGGCTCGCGCTTGAGCAGTGCCACCAGTTCCGGCACCGAATTGACGCCGAGGCTGGTGTTGATCACCAGCGCGCTTGGTTGCGTGACCAGTTGCGTGATCGGGGCGATGTCCTTCCCCGGGTCGTAGGGCAGCTTGGAGAACAGCAAGGTGTTGATGGCCAGCGGCCCGCCGATCGAGATCCCGATCGTGGCGCCGTCGGGCTCGGCCTTGGCGACCGCATCCGTGCCGAGATTGCCGCTGGCGCCGGGCTTGTTCTCGATCACGAAGCTCTGGCCGAGCTTCTGCTGCAGCCGGTCGGCAATCAGCCGCGCCACCATGTCCGGCGTGGAGCCGGGACCGAACGGCACCACGACCTTGACGGTCTTGGTCGGCCAGTCTTGTGCAGCCGCCGGGGCCGAAGCCAACAAAGCTGCCGCCAACGCAAGCGTCAGCGTCCTTGTCATCGAGTCTCTCTCGCGCTTCGCCGATGCGATCCGCAGGTACATATCCAAGTCGCCACCGGGTACGTCGTTGCCACAAAGTGGGGAGAGCACGGATGCCCGCTTTCCGCGGACAAGACAACCCTCTGCCGTGGGCGACTGCCTTGCCTCGGGGCGTGCCATAGCCTCTACTGCGCCCGCTTAGACTGGTTCCAGAGCAAAGGGCCAGCGCGACACACGCCGTTGGAGGGGGACATGGGCGTACTGATAATCGGACTGGTGTTGTTTCTCGGCGCGCATGTCTTCGTGACCTTGCGCGGCCCGCGCGCCGCCGTCATCGCCCGCATCGGCGAGTGGCCCTACAAAGGGCTGATGTCGATCGTCGCGCTCGTGGGACTCGTTCTGATCGGCTACGGCTTCGAGCAGTATCGGGCGACAGGCTGGATCGACGTCTGGTCGCCACCGCGTTGGACCCACTACGTCGCGCAGATTCTGATGTGGCCGGCGAGCATCTGCGTGGTCGCGGCTTATAGCCGGGGCAACATCTGGCGCACGCTCAAGCATCCCATGCTGGTGGGGGTGAAGACATGGGCGGTCGCGCATCTCATCTCGAACGGCGATCTCGGTTCGATCGTGCTGTTCGGTTCGTTTCTCGTTTGGGCGGTCTATGACCGGATCACGCTCAAGCGCCGGACCGATCCGGGCGCACCGCCGTTTCCGGTTGGCGGACACCGCAACGACGTGATCGCGCTGGTGCTCGGCACGCTGCTGTATCTCGCGCTTGGCCTGGTCTTCCATCCCCTCGTCGTCGGGATACCGGTTTTCGGCAGGCCGGCGTATTAGGATCTTCGACAATGTCGATCCAAAACGAAATCCGGCGGTTGACCGCGCCCGATATCCGGGCTCGCAAGGGCGGCGAGCCGATCGTCTCGCTCACCTCCTACCACGCGCATACCGCGCGGCTGCTCGATGCTCACTGCGACCTCATTCTCGTCGGCGATTCGCTCGGTATGGTGATGCACGGCCTCGAAACCACCGTGCCGGTGACGCTCGACATGATGATCCTGCAGGGCCTCGCCGTGATGCGCGGCTCCCGGCGCGCACTCGTCGTGGTCGACATGCCGTTCGGCTCCTACGAGGCGTCGAAAGAGCAGGCGTTCCTGTCCGCGGCGCGGGTGATGAAGGAGACCGGCTGCGGGGCGATCAAGCTCGAGGGTGGGCGCCGCATGGCCGAGACCATCGCGTTTCTGGTCGAGCGCGGCGTGCCGGTGATGGGTCATATCGGGCTCACGCCGCAGTCCATCAACACCATCGGCTCGTTCCGTGCCCAGGGCCGCGATGAGGCGGACTGGGCCCCGATCGAGGACGACGCCCAGGCGGTGACGCAGGCGGGCGCGTTCTCGGTGGTGATCGAGGCGGTGGCCGA
>DASSJW010000058.1:0-14999 GCA_035690995.1 Xanthobacteraceae bacterium | reverse complement strand
ACCGGCCGAACTCGCTTATCAACGCATGCTGGCGCGCGATCCGGTGGAGGCGACCGAACAGGCCCGCAATGTGCTGAAGCAGAAGCCGCTGCTCGCATATTACGATGAAGTTCTGGTGCCCGGCCTACGGCTCGCGCAGTTGGACGCCGAGCGGGGATTGCTCGACGACGAGCGCATGCTTGGCATCCGCGATGCCGCGGCGGAAATCATCGACGATCTCAGCACACATGAGGATAAACCCGAGCCGGCACCTGCGGAGGAGACGGCGGCTGACGAGGAGACGCCGCTGGCGCAAATCCACAAGACCGAGGAGTCGCTGCGGGAAGAGTCGGCGACGTTGCCGGAACAATGGCGAACGAAGCAGCCGGTATTGTGTATCCCAGGGCTCGGTCTGCTCGACGAAGCCGTCGCGTTGATGGTCGCGCAGCTCATCGAGCGAAACGGGATTGGCGCCCGGGCGGAGCGCGCCGACGCCTTGTCGATATCACGCATCTTTACCCTCGATACGAAGGACGTTGCACTCGTATGCCTGTGTTACGTGGAGAACGCCACCTCGGCGCAGATTCGATACGCCATGCGGCGATTGCGGCGCAAAGCCCCTGACGCTTACATCCTGGTCACGATGCTGGGTGCCTCGATCGACACCGACGTGCGTGAAGCCCTGCAGGGTTTCCCGAACAGCGGCCTCGTGCAGTCTCTTGATGAGACCGTCGCACAAGTCCGGGCCGCGGCAACCGGTCGGCAGGACCCTATTGCCGCGCCCGACGCAAAGCCGTTGGCGCGGGCCGCCAATCTTTAGTCAGCCGCGCTGTCCCAAGAACGGGAGAGCTAGTACCAGCGTCCCCGGCCGTACCAGCCGCCGCCGAGAACGA
This sequence comes from Xanthobacteraceae bacterium, assembly GCA_035690995.1. Lineage (GTDB taxonomy): Bacteria > Pseudomonadota > Alphaproteobacteria > Rhizobiales > Xanthobacteraceae > VAZQ01. Next base: position 14,127 of record DASSJW010000058.1, on the reverse strand, counting down.
TGATCACGACGATCAGAATGATGAGAAGCGTGGTGTTGTCCATGTTGCCTCCTTGGACGTTGGCAGTACGGACTAGTGCCTTCCTGGCCGACACACCTTGACTCGGGCGTCGTACCGACGCCGGCGACCCGCGGCTCTCGTGCAAGAATAGTGTCGCGCGACCGCGTGGCTCGCCATGGCCTTCCGACAACAGCCGGATTTGGTTTCTTGAAATTTCGTGCCAGCCGACTCGCGAGCGCCAGAAAAGCTTACCATCAAACGTCGCGTGATTGAACCATCGAAGCCCGTATCCAGGGGGCGTTCGTACGGCTGTGCCGCGACAACCCAAGGCCGCTGACAAGGCGTGGCATTCAGCGGTATTCCCTCTTGGTCGGGGCGCGGCTTCGACCGTAGCAACGTGTGCGGATTCAACGATGACATCCTCCTCCGTCGCCCGCTCTTCCGAACTGCAACTCACGCTCGAGCCCGAACACGGCGAACTGGTGCGCGCCTTTGTGCGCGAGGCCGCGCTCGCCGAGAGCGTGCCGGCGTCGGTGGCGAGCCTGATCGCGGACGACGCGGTAGACGCATGGCAGGCGCTCTGCATTCCAGACGCGGGCCGCGAACGCGTCCGCGTCGAGCTGCGCTGTTCGCGCGGCGACGTGCGAACGCGCATCCTGCTGCAGGGTCATTCGCGATTTTCACATGTGGTGGCGTCGCTCGCGGGCCGCATCCGGCGTGAGGCCGGCGTCTCCTGGCACGAGCACGGCATCGACGGCTGGGAGGTCAGCGTTCACCGGAGCTTGAGCGTGAACGCGGAACCGCCCCCGCCAGCGGTGGAGGAGCCGGTGACCGCACCCGCTGTGGCCGCGGGTGCGCGCGACTACGTCGTCGACCTGCCGAAGAAAAGCGATGCCGCGGCGATCGCGCGCTGCTTCCTCGAAGTCTACGGCCGCCATTACGTCCATGCCGAGGTGTTCTCGACCCGCCGGTACTGGGACAAGGTCGAGGGCGGCGAACTCATTCCGGCGGTGGCGCGCGACAGCGAGGGCGAGGTCATCGGCCACGTCGCGCTCGAGCGTGATCCCGGAATGCAAGTGGCCGAACGCGGCGAAGCCGTCGTCCGCACGGCGCATCGGGGACACGGCCTGCTCGAGCGCATGACTGCCCGCCTGCGCGAGGAAGCGCCCAAACACGATCTGCACGGCATCTATGCCGAGCCGCTGACCATCCACACCTTCTCGCAACGAAACGACGCGCGCGCCGGCATGCCGGTCTGCGCGGTGCTGCTCGGCGCCAACCCTGAAGACTTTCGACCCAAAGGCATCCCCTCCCCGACCGCCGGACAGCGCCAGAGCTATCTGCGCACCTTCCGTTTCGTGCAGCCGCCCGCGCCACGCACCATCTGCGCGCCCGCTCCCTATCGGGAGACGCTGCTCACGCTCTATGCCAGCCTGGGCGTAACCGTAGCGGATGCCGCGCCGGCACAGGCCGCAACGGAATCACGCACCAGCATCAAGGTGAACGATCGCGGCTACGGCCTGATCTCATTCGAACGGATCGGCCCCAACTGTGCCATCGAAGTCGCCCAGGCATTGCGTGACGTACGGGCGCTGGGCGCCGTTTCCGTTCAGCTCTCCGCACCGGTCGGCGATCCCCGTCTTCCGTTGCTCGCCGATGCCGCCCGCGCGCTCGGCTTTTTCTTCTGCGGCTTAGGGCCGTGCTTTGCCCATGGCGCCGACACTTTCCTGCTGCAATGGCTGAGCGAACCGCTCGACACCGGCAAGCTTCAGCTGTTCACCGAGCCGACCAAGGAGCTCGTGGCCTTCATCGACCGTGATCGCGCCGCGGTAGCGCGGTCGGCACGTAGCGCGTAGTTGGAATTGCGCCCATCACGGCTCGCGCCCATCCGCACAAGCTTTCCCGCGAGCTGCGCCGGCCCGGATAGCGCCGGGCTGGGCCTAGCGCTTCGCGAGCCGGCGATCGCGTGCTGCGAACGGCCGCCGCGCGCTATGCGAACCTTTCGCGTGCCCGCGCCCGCGCCTTCATCGCTTCTTCTTCGCGGTTGCGCGGCGGTCTCGTCGTATCCAGTGCGTCCAGAAGCCTGCGCGCCGCATCGGACACCTCGTCCACCGCGCGGCTGAATGCCGGCTCGTTGGCTTTCGACGGTGCGGTGAACCCGCTGAGCTTGCGAACGAACTGCAGCGCCGAAGCGCGAATCTCCTCTTCCGTCGCGGGCGGGTCGAAGTTGAACAGTGTGCGGATATTCCGACACATCGCTTCCTCCTGCGGTATCGCGCTTTAGCGAGCTTAGTCCCGTGAATGCCTACTATGCTCCTGTCGAGGCATCCACCGCACCTGCGGCGCCGGTCGATGATCCCGTTACCGTCGCGGCTTCTTCTTTTGCACGGCATGTCGCCATGCCGTCTCCAGCGCGTCCTGCAGTTGCGCCGCGCTCATCGCCGCCAGCGTGGCGGTGGTCCAACCCTGTGTGCCCCAGCCACCCGGCACCGGCGCAAACGCGTCCGGCGCCAGCATGCATTTGAACTCCTGCTCGTCGGGAGTGAACTTGAAATTGGCGGTGCGGCCGTCGGCCGCCAAGGTCGCGTAGATGCGCGCTACCTTGAAGGCGGCCCGGTCGAAATGCGGGGCTTCGATGGTGCCCGCGAGCGCGAGCGCCATTCGGCGCAGGTCCGTGTCGCTTGCCATGCGCTTTCCCGCCACCCCGTCAACCCAAGGCGGAGGTGACGGCGCGGCCGACCGCGGCGAGCGTGGCGTTCCGCCGGTCGCTCGTCGCCGACGTTCCGGTGAGATAGATCGTCACGATGACCGGCGCACGGCCCGGCGGCCAAATCACCCCGACGTCGTTGGTCGTGCCATTCTCCCCGGCGCCGGTCTTGTCGCCCACGCGCCAGCCGGCGGGCAAGCCCGCCCGCAGCCGCGTATCGCCGGTCTTGTTGCCAACCAGCCACTGCACGAGTTGGTCCCGCGATTTGGCGGACAGGGTATTGGCCAGCGCAAGCCTATGCAGGTTCGCGAGCATGGCGGCCGGCGTGGTGGTATCGCGCGGGTCCCCGGGCAACGCTTCGTTGAGCTCCGGCTCGATCCGGTCAAGCCGGGTCACCGTATCGCCGAGCGAGCGCGCGTAGGCGGTCAATCCCGCCGGCCCGCCCAGGCTGGCGAGCAGCAGATTCCCCGCGGTGTTGTCGCTTACCGTCATTGCCGCCTCGCAAAGCTCGGCGAGCGACATGCCGGGCTCGCCATGGCGGTCCTTCGTGGTCGGCGAGTTCACCACCACGTCGCCCGCGTCGAAGCGGATGCGACGATCGAGGCGCTCCCGCTCCGCGTCGACGCGCGCGAGGACGGCGGCAGCCGCCAGGAGTTTGAAGGTGCTGCACATCGGGAAACGCTCGTCGATGCGACGGCCGGCCCGTTCGCCGCTGAATGTGTCGAGCACGGCGACGCCAAGCCGGCCACCGCTTTCGACCTCGATCTTGTCCAGGTCGCCCGCGAGTGCCGGCGATAGACCGGACGCTGCGCGCGCGCCATTGGGCCCGCCGCTCCCTGCGCACCTCACCAGGGCCGCGCCCGCGCCCATCGCAAACCGCCGCCTGCTGATCATGCTGCTTCTCCACCCCGACGTGACCCGCCGTGCACGCGGGAAGTCACCGCGGACCGATCGCAGGCACCTCATGCGCGCGCCACACGGCGCATCGGCGCCAGCGGCAGCCTGGAAAAGGATCATGAATGTGGCGTGATCGCGGAGGCAGATTCGGTGCGCTGCGCTCGGAACCGAGCCTGGCCGGGCCCGCGGTAAAAAGAGCCCTGGTTCCATGCACTTAGTATTTTTTCTGACTGGCAACATACCCCCAGCTGCGGCGTTGACGGGGCAGATGCAGCAAGCACGCGAAAGGAGGACGTGATGATGAGGAAACTCCTGATGGCCGTGGCAGCCGCGGGCACGCTGGTCGCGGCGGTTCCGGCCTCGGCGCAAGTCTATTTGGGCGCGGATCCCGGCGGTGCGGGCGTTCAAGTTGGCCCGTTCGGATTTGGCGTGGGGCCGCGCTACGGATGGCGTGGCGACGATTATTATGCGTATGGCGCAGATTGTCCCGTCGTCCGGGAGCGTATCGTGACGCCGGACGGACGCGTGATCTACCGGACACAACGCGTGTGCCATTAACGATCACGAACCAACATGAATAGAACCTGAATGGCCCCGGGCTTGCCCGGGGCCATTTGTTTGGTATGCGCGCGGATGGATGCGTGCCGGTGGTGGACTACGAGCAGACGACGTGATACGTCGGCTTGGTTAACGCCGCCAGCGGGCCCCACGCTCGGCACTCGTTCGACTTGTCGTCTGGAAGCGGCTCCTCAGCGTGTAGCCCGAATGGTTGATGTCACTCATTTCCGCGGATTCCGCGCGGGGAAGCGGGCCAGTCAGCCAGTCCCGGCGGGCGCCCAGCCGGCTATCCTCACCGATAAACCGCAGCCCGCCGTGCGGGCCGGGCATTTCAGCAACGGGCAAATCGCGGCGTTGTTCGTGGTGCTGGCCGCCATCGCATCGGTTCCGGTCCTGCTCTATCCATGGCCGCCGCTGGGCGACTACATCAATCACCTCTCGCGCATGCACGTGATCGCCACCATCCGCAGCGATCCGGATCTGGCGCGTTTCTATCAGGTCGAGTGGCAGGTCATTCCGAACCTGATGATGGACCTGATCGTCCCGGTCCTGCAGCGGGTGATGAACGTCTACCTGGCGGGCCAGACCTACACGATCATGTGCTTCGTGGTGATCCTTTCGGGCACCATGGCGCTCAACCGCCAGCTCTATGGCCGATGGTCGGTGTTGCCGCTGATCGCGTTTCCGCTGCTCTACAATTCGGTCTTTCTCGTCGGCACGATGAACTATCTTTTCGGCATCGGCCTTTCACTGTGGGCGCTCGCAGCGTGGGCGGCGCTGCGCGAGCGCGCGATGGCGCTGCGTCTCGCGGTGTCGACCCTGTTCGTGCTGGCGCTGTTTTTCTGTCATCTGTTCTCGGTCGGGGTCTATGCGCTCGGCCTGTTCGCGTTCGAGCTGCAACGACTGCGGACCTTGCGCGGACGCCAGCCGCTGTCGTTTCTGCTCGCACGTCGGACGGACGGCCGACCTTCGGCGCTGCTCGATTTTGTCGCCTGCGGGCTGCCCTTCCTGCCGGTGGTCCCGCTCATGCTGATGAGCCCGACCTGGACATTGCGGTGGGACTTCAACTGGGAGCTCAACGGCAAGCTCAGCGGCCTCATCTTTGTCATCGAGGTCTATTCGCGCTCGGCGACCTTCTTCCTCGCGGCGATCGTCGCTGCCGCGGCCGCCTGGAGCATCCGCCACCGTGCCTTGCAGTTTCATCCTTTCGGCTGGGTGCTGCTGGTGGTGGGCGGCGTAACCTATTTCGTGATGCCGCGCGTGATGTTCGACACCTATATGGCGGATCAGCGCCTGCCGATCGCGCTGGCCTTCATGATCATCGCCTGCGCGCACCTCGATCTGCGCGACGATTTCGTCCGCCGGGGCTTTGCCACGGTGCTGGTGCTGATGCTTGCGGTCCGCGCGTTCGAGGTGCAGAGCGTGTGGCACGAGGTTTCGCGCGGGACCACCGCGTTTCGCGACTCGGTCCGGCAGATCGACCGCGGCTCGAAAGTACTGGTCGCCTATGCCGATCCCGATAACGGTGACAATGCGCGCGAACTCTGGCTGATGCATGCCGCCTGTCTCGCTATCATCGAGCGCTCAGCCTTGGTCACCACCGCGTTTACCGTGCTCGGCAAGCAGGTGATGCATGTGCGCCGCAATTATCGCGACCGCGTCGACACCGAGGACGGGACGCCGCCGTCCGTGAGGCAACTGCTGCAGCCCACGATCCAGACCGATGACGACGAGCCGCCCTACTGGTCCAACTGGAACGCGGATTTCGATTACCTCTACGTCCTGTTCACGGGCGCCGAATACCCCAATCCGGATCCTGCGCGCCTGACTCCGGTCTATGCCGGCAACCGGTTCATGCTCTACAAGATCACCGCGCCGGTGGCCGACGCCGGCGACGGACAGTTCGACCCGCCGGCGCTGCAGCGGTTCGCCCGCTTCCATGTCCGCCGCGTGGGGTTGGGATCATTGCAGCGGCCGCGCCCCGCTGCCGTGCAGCACGCTCCGTCGGTGCAGCCATAAATCACCGGCCGCCGGCTCGGTGAAGCGCAACCGAGCGGATCACGATCGCGCGTCCACGCATTGCCGCCCCGGAACCTTTTCGCCAATTTGGGGCATATAGGGTTGCGGAGTAACACGCACGCCGTTCGGTAACGGCACCAATGATAAGGAGGCGTCCATGAAGAAGTTTTTGCTTATTGGCGCTGGAGCGCTGGTGTTGATGGCTTTGGCGCCGGCCGATGCATTCGCCCAACGCGGCCTCGGCTATGCCGGCGGCGGTGGCGGGGGCTTTCGCGGCGGAGCGATCGGCGGCGGGGGCTTTCGCGGCGGCGCGATCGGCGCCGGTGGTTTTCGCGGAGCCGCCATCGGCGGTGGCTTCCGCGGCGGAGCGATCGGCCGGGGCGGACTTGGATACGCTGGCGGCGGCGGATTCCGGGGGCCGGTGGTCGGCGGCGGTGCGCGCGTAGCCGCCTTCCGAGGTGGCGGCTGGGGCTGGCGCAGGGGTTGGGGCGGTTGGGGTTGGCCGGTGGCGGCAGGTCTGGGCCTCGGCCTGGGCTGGGGATATTACAATTATCCTTATTATGCCGGTTATTACGGCTACTCCGACCCTTGCCTCGCCTGGAACGGATATAATTGGATCAACGTCTGCTACTGAGCGCGGACGCTGATCGAGACGGCGGACGGCAGGAGCGAGCCGGCCCCACCGTGACACACGGTCGTGATATCGCGTGCAATCGCGCCGTCGAAGGATCGGCCAGGCCGCACCATATGAACTACCGGGATTTTTGTGGCTGACGGAGGACAGCATGCGGGCAAGCGTGGAAGGTAAAATCGTCGCCGAGAGCGACGACATCATCGAATGCGACGGTTACCAATATTTTCCGACCGCGGCGGTGCGCACCGAATGGCTGGAGAAGGCGGATAAGACCGCGTCGGATCGCGCCTGTCCGCACGGCGTCCAGTTCTACGACGTTGTTATCGACGGCGCTCGCCACGCGCGCGCGGCCTGGTCCTACGAGGCGCCGCGTCCGGCGATGAAGCAGGTCGCCAACCGGTTCGGGTTCTGGAAGGACGTCGAGGTCGGGTAACTCCAGCGATCCTGTTGGCGCTTCCTTGCGCTTGTTATGCCAGGATGCACCCGGCACGAGCCCGGAGAAACAGGCCTCGGACCGTCCTCCCAGGACCGCTCGGGGATGATCGGGAAGGAACCAATCCACGCCCGGTGGATTACCCGACCAGCGGACGGAACGCTTCGCAAGCTCCTTCCGTGGCAGCATCTACCACAAACCCCGCCGCCCCCCGCGGCGGGGTTTGCATGCGCGTCGACTACGAGCGCCGTTCCTGCCCCGTCTATGACCGCTTCAATGCCGGCTGACGGGGCCTTGAGCGGGTGTGCGGCGACCAGTCCGGCCGCACCTCCGCCCCGATCAATCCACACCTGGTGCAGACCATCCGGGGACACAACGACCGCACCGGCGTCTCGTCGGGGAGCCAGTCCGCATTCACGGTCGCGCTGTGATGGCACCATCCGGAGGCGCAGTAGACCAGCAAGTCCCGGCAGCCGTGGCCGCGAATATGGCCGAGCGTCACGGCGAACGGACCGGGCATTTCGGACCGATGATCAACCATTTCAATCGCGCCTTTGAACCAGCCGGCTCCCTCAACCGACTAATTATTCGGGTGCTGGAGGGTGACATGAGCGAGCGACGGATTACCCAGTTATTCGGACTGATCCTGGGCGGTCTATTCACATTCGGGCTGGTGCTGAACGCCTTCGCGTTCTAGCGCAGGGTCAAGGGCGGCGGGTCCCGATCGTATCCCGCCTGCGGCTTCATCCGTGAATTTGCCCTGCTGGCCGATGGTGCGGCGCACGCAAATTTCCGAGCGGCGGCCGGGCTGATCCCCCCAATCAACACGTCGCGCGTCGGCGGTCCGGTCGGCATTTGCATCCTGCCGGTCGGGAGGGCCTGGGGTCACACCCGCGCCTAATGCCCCATCGACGCCGTCATTGCGGGGGGCGCCGCAGGGCGCGAGCCCAGATCTCCATCCGCAATGGCTGTACGGATTCCGGGCGCTGGGGGCCTCGAATGGGCTGAGCGGCCCGGCAGGTAGCGGGATTCGCGTACCGGTTCCCCCGGCATGGCGGCGCGCGTATAAACGGGCAACGCCCGCGCATAGATCCGCGATCAGCACAAGAGGTTCTCATGGCGCCGTCGCGTCAACTTCGGCTGGGTGCATTCATGCGGCCGGCGACCATCCATACCGGCGCCTGGCGCTATCCCGGCGCCTTGCCGGATGCCAATTTCAACTTCGCGCACATCAAACGCTTCGCGCAGACCCTGGAGCGCGGCAATTTCGACGCCTTCTTCATGGCGGACCACCTCGCCGTGCTGAACATGCCGATCGACGCGCTTAAACGCAGCCACACGGCGACGTCGTTCGAGCCATTTACCCTGCTGTCGGCACTTGCGGGCGCAACCCAGCATATCGGTCTCGTCGCTACCGGCTCGACCACGTTCGATGCGCCCTATCACGTGGCCCGGCGTTTCGCCTCGCTCGACCATATCAGCAGCGGTCGCGCCGGCTGGAACATCGTCACCACCTCCAATCCCGACGCCGCGCTCAATTTCGGCCTCACCGATCACATGGAGCACGCCGAGCGCTACGCCCGCGCGCGCGAGTTCTACGAGGTGGTGACGGGGCTGTGGGACAGCTGGGCCGACGATGCCTTCATCCGCGATGTCGAACACGGCATCTTTTTCGACCCCGACAAGCTGCATGTGCTCGATCACAAGGGGAAGTACCTCTCCGTGCACGGGCCGCTCAACATCGCGCGGCCAATCCAGGGATGGCCGGTGATCGTGCAGGCTGGCGCGTCCGACGCCGGACGCCAGCTTGCGGCCGAGACCGCGGAGGCGGTGTTCACAGCACAGGCCAACCTCGCCGTGGGGCGCGCATTCTATGCCGACGTGAAAGGCCGGGCGGAAAAGGCCGGGCGCGACCGCGATCACCTCAAGATTCTGCCGGCCTGCTTCGTCGTGGTCGGTGACACCGTGGAGGAGGCACGCGCCAAGCGCGCCAAGCTGGATAGTCTCGTGCATTACGCCAACGCCATTGCCTCGCTTTCGATCGCGCTCGGCCACGACGCCTCCAAGTTCGACCCCGACGGTCCCTTGCCCGATATTCCCGAAAGCAATGCCAGCAAGAGCGGTCGCCAGCGGGCGATCGATCTGGCCCGTCAGGAGAATCTGACCGTGCGCCAGCTCGCCCAGCGCCTCGGCGGCTATTCCGGCCTCGCCATGGTCGGCACGCCCGAGACCATCGCCGACGAAATGGAGGAATGGCTCCTCACCGAAGGGTCCGACGGCTTCACCGTGATGTTTCCCTACTTGCCGGGCGGACTCGACGATTTCGTCGAACGCGTGGTGCCGGAACTGCAGCGCCGCGGTCTGTTCCGGCGCGAATATGAAGGCAAGACGCTGCGCGAGAATCTCGGCCTGCCGCGGCCGGCGAACCGGTTCTTCTGACTTCACAATGATCGGCAGGGACGGCACCCCGGGCAGCGCGCAGCGCGCCGGGTGCAGGCGCGGATGCAGCAGTGGACGCTATTCGCCGCTGGCGTTCCACGCCGCGGGAGGGTGCGATACGCTGCACGATCCCATCTAGGTCAGCCCGAGGCAGAGCATCGTCATGAACCGCATTCTCGAAATCCCGCCGGAAAAGCTTTCAGCCGAGCAGAGCAAAGTCTTCGAACAGCTCACCGCCGGCCGCGGCCGCATCCTCGGCCCGTACAAGATCTGGATTCACAGTCCGACCGTCGCCAGCGGCATGGAGCGGATAGGGACATTTCTCAACAAATTCTCGTCGCTGTCGAAGCGCGAAGTGGAGATCGGGATCCTGGTGATCGCGCAGCATTGGCAGGGCGATTACGTCAGGCAGGCGCATATCCGCGAAGGCAAGGCCGCCGGCCTGTCGCAGCAGACGATCGACGCGATCCTTGCCGGCACCGATCCCAAGCTCGTCGACGCCCACGAGCACGCGGTCCACCGGTTTGCCGCGGCGCTGGTGAGCGGCGCGAAACTGCCGGACGCGGAGTTCGCCGAGATCGAGCTGGCACTCGGCCGCGAGGGCATCGCGGAGGTGCTTGTCCTGCTCGGTTACTACACCTCGGTGGCACTGGCGATGAAGGTCCACGAGGTGCCGATCCCGCAGCAATAGACGCGCCGCTACGTCGCGTCGAGAACTGCAAGCGCACGGCTGCCGGCGACCCCCACTCCCCCACCGCCTGCGCCACGCCACTGCACGCCGTGCCGGCGTCGCTGCCCCAGAACACCCGCAAACTCTCCTCACAATAGCTCCTCCTGCAATCGGAGGAAGAAGCGATCGTTGAGCGCACCAGGAGACATATCTTAGGCAAGCCCCCATCTTGGAATTGGAACTCGGACGCGCCGCTCCGAACCTCGTCATCGGCTTCACGTCTCATGGACGTCCACGTCGCGGACGGAATCGGAGCGAGCTTCCGGCCAAGAGCGATGGAGCGGTATCTTCGTCTTGGCGCGTCAAAAGGGCGCGTGCGCAACACTCCATCTTGCCGCAATTTTCCGAATGCTTAGTCGGAGCACTACGGGGGCCCAGATGAGCAAATTACTCAAGGGAGCGATCCTCCCTATCGCGGCCGGCATCATCGCGCTGGCCGCCGCTACCGTTCTCGTCATCCTGTTCATGGTGCACCCGGAGACAAAGGTAGCGTCCCCCTCGCAAGCAATGCAGCCGCCCGGGGAAGATCGCCAGACGGGGAGTCTCTCGCCGCAAGCAATGGGCGCACTTCGAGATATCATTCAAGCGCAGGGCCTCAGCTGCCCCGCCGTCACCGATGGCGCGTTCCGGGGTGAGGATCCCTACGGGCAGGTGATTCAGGTGAGCTGCGACAACGAGCTCAAATTCAAGGTCACGATGGGCGCACGGAGCGGGGCCTTTCACGTAACGCCCTGGGAATGAGCTCGTTACCATCATTTACTGATCGTCGCTGATTTCGCCCGGCAGGGCTCGCGCGGAGCGGGCGCGCCTCGCTGCCTATCGCTCCTCGCGGACAAGCAGCTGCGCTACGCTCGACGGTGCGCATCAATTTTCCGCCTTGATATTGGCTTGCGCGACGATCCTGCCGAACTTCTCGGCTTCCGACGTGACGAAGTCGCGATACTGCGCGGGGCTCATGATTCGCGGCACGATGCCCTGGACTTCGAGCTTTTCGGCGGTCGCCTTGTCGCGCAACCCCGTCGCCACGATCTCGTTGAGACGCGCAACGATGGGCTCCGGCGTTGCGGCGGTCGCGAACAGTCCGAACCAGTTGAGAAGCTCGTAGTTCTTGAGCTCGGGGGCGGCTTCGGCCAGCGGCGCGACGTCGGGCAGTTGCGGCATGCGCTCGCGCGACGTCACCGCGACGGCGCGCAGTCTGCCATCCTGAATGAGTGGCAGCGCGGCGGCCAGGCTCGAAAAGCTCATGGTGACGGCGCCGGTCGCAACATCGGTGACCGCCGGCGCCGAGCCGCGATACGGCACGTGCAGCACATCGGTGCCCGCCATGCTGTTCATCAGTTCGCCCGCAAGCTGCTGCGGATTGCCGATGCCGGACGAGGAAAACGACAGCTTGCCGCGGTTGGCCCGCGCATAGGCGATGAGCTCGGCGGCGGTGCGCACTGGCGTCTGCGCCGCGACCACCACCACGCAGGGCACGATGCCCACGAGCGCGACCGGCGCCAACTCGCGCAAGGGGTCGTAGCTCATCTTGTCCTTGTAGAGATGCTGATTGATCGCGACTTCGCCCGAGGCCGCCATCAGCAGCGTGAGGCCGTCGGGCGGGGACTTCGCGACCGCGCTTGCGGCAATCATGGCGCTTGCGCCGGCGCGGTTCTCGACGATGACGGATTGCCCGAGCGCGGCCTTCATCGGCTCGGCGAAGAGTCGCGCCACGATATCGACGCCGCCGCCGGCGGGATAGCCCACGAGGATGCGGATCGGCCGATCGGAATAGCCCACTTGCGCGTGCGCCGGCCCGGCAATCAGCGCGAGGCCCGCAGCCGCTATAATCTCACGTCGGGTCAGCACGGGCGTCTCCTGCGGTCAAGACCGGGACGGAAATGGTAGCGCATTTGCCCGGGCTGGAGTCGGGGTGATCCGCTGGCGTGACCCCCGTTATCGACGGCGGGCGCCGGTTCGTCGCGAAAGAGCGCGCTGCCCGGCATCCCGCCGCGCCCGCAAACGTGGCGACATTCGGGCAATCGCAGCCGGATGCGTTCAGATTCCGTTCAGTGTCGGCGTGAAAGACTCGCGCTTAGCATTTGCGCTTGCGTGTGCACAACGAGGTAATGTCATGAGGAAAACCCTGACCGCTGTTGCCACGGCCGCGACGATCGCGGCCGCGGCAGTCGCTGCGCCGACCACGGCGGATGCCCGCGGCGGCTGGTGGGGCCCGGCCGTCATCGGCGGCTTGGCCGCCGGAGCCATCATCGGAAGTGCGCTCGCAAGGCCTTATTACGGAGGGTATTACGGGGGATACGGCTACTACGGGGGCTACGCGCCCACGTACTACTACGGCGGCTATGCGCCGGCCTACTACTACGGCGGCGGCTACGCGCCCGCCTACTACGGCGGCTATCGACCGGCCTATTACGGCTATTACGGACGGCCATACTATCGCTGGCGCCGCTGGTAGCTCATCGCTATCGCGCGTGCTGACGACAACGCTTCCTCCCGCGGACCGCGGACCTGACGCCGGCGCTCTCTCATGGGATCGCCGGCTTTTTTTGCCTCAGATGCTGCTGTCGGCCGCCGCGGACCGACCAAAATTCCGACAAATTACCCCGCTTATGTATGAATAGCTGAATCGGGGAAATGGCTCAGCTGGGGCTTATTCGAACATCGCAACCCGTTCCCGCGTCCGGCTTTGCCGGCGCTCAAGGAGAATCTCTGATGAAGAAGACTCTGACTGCCTTCGTTGCGGCTGCGGCCATGGCAAGTGCAATCGCCACGATGCCGACTGCGGCGGACGCCCGCTGCGACGGCTGCGCGATTGGAGCCGGCGTGGTCGGCGGCTTGGTCGCGGGCGCCCTCATCGGCGGCGCCGTCGCGAACGCCCGGCCGGCGCCGGTCTATGTCGAGCCTGCGCCGGTCTACGCGGTGCCAGTGCGCACCTGCCTCGTCGAACAGCAGGTGTGGTCGCCGCGTTACCAGGCATGGGTGATGCGGCCGGTGCGCGTCGCCTGCTGAGCGGCGACCGAGCGCATCCAGTCTTTCGCGAATCGGGCCGACGGGTTCGTCGGTCCGGACAACCGCGATCCACGCTAGAATTTGCGATCATGGCCGGCTCGTGCGCCGGCCATTTTCATTTCGTGCACACGCAGACCTGACTTATGGTTCTCTAGTTTTTCGCCGCGCGCTTCTGCATGTCGTCGAGCACGGCGGAGGTCGGCCAGCAATCGACTTTGAGCCGGTTGGCCTTCTGATAGGCGCCAAGCGCCGAGCGCGTGAGCATGCCGGCCTTGCCGTCGATCTTGTCCTTGTAGAGGCCGAGCTTGGTCAGCGTACGTTGCATCGTCTCCACCTGCGCGGTGCGCAATTGCGTGTTCTTGCTCCACGGCGTCTCGAACGGACGCGGATCGCGGATGCGATCGCTGAGATGTCCCACGAACAACACGTAGAGATCGGAGAAATTGTACTCCTTGATGACGTAGTAGTTCTTGAGCGTGAGGAACGCCGGGCCGTAGGTGCCCTCGGGAAGCAGCAGCGACGCCGGCTCGTTGAGCTCCGCGGGATCGGGCTTGCGGCCGTGGGCCAGCACATAGCCCTGCTTGAGCCATTCGCCGAGCGGACGCGTGACCTCGGGGACGCCGATGGTGCAGTCCACGCTCTGCGGCACGCGCACCTCATAGGCCCAGTGGATGCCGCGTTGCCAGCCTTTGCCGGCCAAT
>DASSJW010000057.1:0-20388 GCA_035690995.1 Xanthobacteraceae bacterium | reverse complement strand
GTCGGAGTCGATCTATGCCGACCTGCACGAGGGCTTCGACGACATTGTGCAAAAGGCCTTTCGCAGCAAAGTCGTCATCGTTTCGCCGTCGCTGCTGATGCTGGCCATCCAGGTCGTCCAGCAGATCCAACGAGACGCGCGCATGCGCGAAGCCGCCGACCAGATTCATGCCGAGGTCGGTCATCTCATGGACGACCTCAAGCGCCTACACGAGCGTGTGTTGAGGCTGCAGCAGCATTTCGGCCAAGCCAACGAAGACGTGCGGCAGATTCTCATTTCGGCCGAAAAGATTGAACGGCGGGGAACGCGCATCCAGGAGGTCGAGTTCGAAGGCGAGGAACGGCCCGCCACCGAGGCCGTGGTCATCCCCGCCCCTCTGCCGCGCCGCCTGCACGCGGGAGAATAGCGACCACCTCGGCGATGGCATGCAAGCGTCGTTATTCCTGCTTGGGCCCAAGCCCAAGCTCGGCGATAAAGCGCCTGGCCTCCTCGATCTGCTGCATCGCAAATTTCTGGTAATCCTCGCTGCTCAAATAGAACAGCTCCTGGTCCAGGTTCGCGATCGTCGTCGCGTAAGAAGGCTCCTCCAGCCCCTTCTTGAACGCGTCGTGCAGAACCTTGACCACTTTCGGATCGATCCCCTTGGGACCGGCGATGCCGAAGGGCGAATTCGACACCATGTTGATGCCGATCTCGCGCAAGGTCGGCACATCGGGCCAGTTTTTTGTGCGCGCGACGCCCCATGTCACCAACAGCCGAAAGCGGCCGGCATTGACCAGCTGCGCCCATCCACTCGAATCGGCTACGGCATGAATATGGCCGCCGAGCAGCGCGTTCATGGCCTCGGCGTTGCCCTTGAACGGGACGTGGGTCCATTTGATCCCCTGCTGCCTGGCAATCTGCTCCATGGTGATGTGCAGGCTGGTGCCGGCGCCGGGCGTGCCATAATTGATCTTGCCGGGATTGGCCTTGGCATCGGCGGTGAGATCCGGGAACGTCTTCCATGGCGCATCGTCTCGCACGACCACGCCGAACGTGTAGCCGCTGACCCCGATGATGTAGGTGAAATCGGTGGCCGGATCGAAGGTGGTCTTCGTCATGAAGGGAAACCGGAAGACGGTGATCGGAATCTGCGCGATCGTGTAGCCGTCGGGTTTCGCGGTCGCCGCCATCTGGCCCGGACCGAGCGTGCCGGAGCCGCCGGGCCGGTTCTCCACCACGATCGGCTGCCCGAGGTGCTTTTCCGCCGCGGTTGCGAGCGCGCGCATGCCCACATCGGTGGTGCCGCCGGCTGGCCACGGGACGATGAGGGTCACCGGCCGCACCGGAAAATTTTGCGCCTGCGCGCCGGCTGATGCCGCAAGCGCAAATCCGGCCGCCAGGACCGTCCTCAAGAGGTGGCGTCTCATGGCGTTCGCCTCCGTCATCGCCGATTTGTCCGATCGGGATTGACGCCGGGGGAGGCTACGCTCGATGCCTTTTCGCCGCAATCGCAGGCTTGTGTGGACCGGACGATTCAATCATGGCGCACCGATGACCGCGACGCCCGACACCGTATCTGCCCGGCCGCGTTTCGCTGACACGCTCGCGGTCTATCTCAAGCCGCGCGTGCTGATCGTGCTGTTCCTCGGCTTCTCGGCCGGGCTGCCGCTGGCGTTGTCCGGCTCGACGCTGCTGGTCTGGATGCGCGAAGCGGGCGTTGACCTCGGTATCATCGGGCTGTTTGCACTCGTCGGCACCCCCTACACCATCAAGTTCCTGTGGGCGCCGATCGTCGATGCGCTCGATGTCCCATTGCTTTCACCGCTGCTCGGCCGGCGGCGGGCTTGGCTGGTGTTCTCCCAGCTCATGCTGATCGCGGCGATTGCGTTCCTGGCCTTCTGCGATCCGGTGGCTGCCCCCTGGTGGGTGGCGGTCGGCGCGCTGCTTGTGGCCACCGCCTCCGCCACGCAGGACATCGTGATCGACGCCTTCCGCATCGAAAGCCTTGACGAGAGCGAGCAGGCCGCTGGCATGGCCGCCTACGTGGCGGCGTACCGGATCGGCATGCTGGCCTCCACCGCGGGCGCGTTGTTCCTGGTCAGCGGTTTCGAGGGCCTCGGCTTCGGCAAAGGCGGCGCCTGGAGCGCGGGCTACCTCGCCATGGCCGCGCTCGTCGTCATCGGCATCGCGACCACGCTCATTGCGACCGAGCCGGAGAAATCCGCCACCGCCGCCCTCGAGCACGCCGCGCAAGCGCGCGAGAACCCGCTGGTGCGGGTGGCCAAGGCCGCCTATGCCAGCTTTGCCGATTTCCTCACCCGCGACATGGCGATCATCGTTCTCGTCTTCGTCGTGCTCTACAAGTTTTGCGACGCGTTCGCCGGCGCCATGACCGCGCCCTTTGTGATCGATCTCGGCTTTTCCCGCAACGACTACGCCACCATCGTCAAAGGTGTGGGGCTCGCGGCCACGCTAATCGGCGGATTCGCCGGTGGCGCGCTTGCGCGCGCCTATCCCCTGGTAACCAGCCTTTGGATCGGCGCCTTCTTGCAGATGGCTTCGAACCTGGTCTTCACCTGGCAGGCGCTCGTCGGCGTCAATCTGTGGGCATTGACGGTCACGATCATCGTCGAGAATTTCACCGGAGCCATCGGCACCGTGATCTTCGTCGCGTATCTCTCGGCCTTGTGCAACAACCCGCTGCACACGGCAACGCAATATGCCCTCCTCACCGCGCTGGCCGCCGTCGGGCGCACGTACCTCTCGGCCGGGGCGGGCTTCGTCGCCGAACGCACGGGCTGGCCGATCTTCTTCGTGATCAGTGCGCTCACCGCGCTGCCAAGCCTCGTGCTGCTGGTGTGGCTGCAACAGCGCGGGCATTTCAACGGCTTGGCAAAACCCACGCGCATCGTCATGGACGACTAGAACGTCGTCCGCTGTCGGATCGCGGCGGCGAGGGTGCCCTCGTCGAGATAATCGAGCTCGCCACCGACCGGCACGCCGTGCGCAAGCCGCGTCACCTTTACATTGGCATCGTGCAGCAGGTCGGTGATGTAGTGCGCCGTGGTCTGGCCATCGACCGTGGCATTGAGCGCAAGAATCACCTCGGTGACCGCCGGCGCGTGCGCGCGCGAAACCAGCGCATCGATCGACAGATCTTCCGGCCCTATGCCATCAAGCGGCGAGAGCGTGCCGCCCAGCACGTGGTAGCGCGCGTTGACCGCGTGGGCGCGGTCGAGCGCCCACAGGTCAGCGACGTCGGCGACCACGACGATGATGGCGGGATCGCGCCGGACGTCGGTGCAGACCGTGCATGGATTCTGGCTGTCGATATTTCCGCACACCCGGCAGACCTCGATTTTTTCCAGCGCCGTGTGCATCGCCGCGGCCAGCGGCGCCATGATCTGCTCGCGCTTCTTGATCAGAAACAGCGCGGCGCGGCGCGCCGAACGGGGACCGAGTCCCGGCAGGCGGGCAAGCAGTTGGATGAGACGCTCGATCTCGGGGCCGGCGGCGGCGGGCATGGCGTGATTGAGGTTGTCGGTGTGCCGCGTTACTGCACGGCTTTCGACGGCAGCGGTGCGCGCAGCGCGGTGATCAACTGACGCAGGCTGAACAGGGTGCGCTTGTCCTCGATGCCGGGCGCCATTTCCGCCATCGCGGTTTCCAGATAAGCCGAGAAGCGATCCTGGTCGACCACGCCCTCCTGCACCAGGAAGCGACAGGTCAATATATGACACGCCAAGAATCCCGCGATCGCGGCCGACAAAGCCTGCACGTCGACGTCCTTTTCCACTGGCGACCTCCATCCGACGGTGTTCCGCCGGGTCTGCCAGCGGTCAGGTAACTTCAAAACAATTTCATGCCGGGAGGCAGCGGCAGGCCGCCGGTGACGTCCTTCATTTTTTCCTGCAGCAGGACTTCGGCCTTGCGGCGGGCATCGGCATGGGCGGCAACGATGAGATCCTCGACGATCTCCTTCTCCGACGGCTTGATCAGGGTATCGTCGATCTTGACGCTCTTCATCTCGCCCTTGCCGGAGAGCGTTACGCTCACGAGGCCGCCGCCGGACGTGCCCTCGACCTCGATCTGATCGAGCTCGGCCTGCATCGTCTCCATCTTGGATTTGAGTTCAGCGGCCTGTTTCATCAGGCCTAGGAAATCTGCCATCGATCATATCTCCTGTGCCGCAAGCTTGGCTGCGAAGTCGCCATCCTAAAGATCGTCGTCTGCATCGGCCGGACGCTCGCCGTCATCGAGAGCGACATGACTATCATCGAACGCCGGCTCGGACCCCTCGCCGGCGACCTCCTGCGGCACCGCCGGCATCTCCCCCTTGCGCACGTCGACGATCTCGGCACCGGGAAAGCGCGTAAGCACGGCCTGCACCAGGGGATCAGCGCGAACCCCGGTCTTGAGCTCGGCTTGGCGCTCCTCGTTCTGCGATTTGACCGTGGCCTGGCCCTGCTCGGCCGACACCACGACCATCCAGCGCCGGTTGGTCCATTGCGAGAACTTTCGCGCCAGATCGTTCACCAGCGTTTTCGCGGCGCTCGGTTGCAGCCCGATCTCCAGCCGCCCGTCCTCGCAGCGCACGAGCCGCACATCGCGCTCGAGAGCCAGCTTGACGCCAAGGTCCCGCTTTTGCGCGGCGAGTGCGATGAGATCCTCGAACCGGCCGACCACCAGCGCCGGGGCACTCGCCTCCGGGACCGGCGAGCGCATGCTGGGATCGCCGGCGGGCGCCAGCGCCGCGCGCGGTCCACCGCGCGAAGTGTCGACCCGCGACGCCTCGAAGCGAGCCGATTCGAATCGCGGCGCTGAGGCGGCCGTCGCCGGCGACGACGCCGGCGCAGCCGCGGGGCGGGAGCCCTGCCCGTTTCCATCGAGCGAGCGGATCACGTCTTCCGGCGTCGGAAGATCGGCCGCATAGGCGATCCGCACCAACACCATCTCGGCGGCCGCGAGCGGGCGGCCAGCGGCGGCGACCTCGGCAATGCCCTTGAGCAGCATCTGCCAGGTACGCGAAAGCACCCGCATCGAGAGCTTTTCGGCGCAGGCACGCCCACGCCCCCGTTCGATCTCGATCAGCGACGGATCATCGGCTACCGCAGGCACCACCTTCACGCGGGTGACGAAGTGGGTGAACTCGGCTAGGTCGGTCAGGACCACTGCCGGATCGGCGCCGATGTCGTACTGCCCACGCAGCTCGGTCAGCGCCGCCGCGATATCGCCGCGCATCAACGCCTCGAACAGGTCGATCACCCGCGCGCGATCGGCCAGGCCCAACATCTGCCGGACGTGCTCGGCCTGTACCGGCCCCGCCGCGTGCGCGATGGCCTGATCCAAGAGCGAAAGCGCGTCACGCACCGAACCTTCCGCGGCACGTGCGATCAACGCCAGTGCCTCAGGGTCGACTTCGATGGCCTCCTTGCCGGCGATTGCCTTGAGATGTGCAACCAGTGTTGCGGCATCGACGCGACGCAGATCGAAGCGCTGGCAGCGCGAGAGAATGGTGATCGGAACCTTGCGAATTTCCGTAGTGGCGAAGATGAACTTGGCGTGCGGCGGCGGCTCTTCCAATGTCTTGAGCAGCGCATTGAATGCCTGCGTCGAAAGCATGTGCACTTCGTCGAGTATATAGACCTTGTAGCGCGCGCTGACGGGGGCATAGCGGATGGCATCATTGATCTGGCGTATGTCATCGACGCTATTGTGCGAGGCGGCATCCATTTCGATGACGTCGATGTGCCGGCTCTCCATGATCGCCTGACAATGCAACCCGAGAACCGGCATCCTGATCGCGGGGCCGGCGATGGAGCCATCGGGCAGTTCGTAATTGAGCGCGCGCGCAAGAATGCGCGCCGTCGTGGTCTTGCCGACGCCGCGCACACCGGTGAGGATCCAGGCTTGCGGGATGCGTGCGGCCTCGAACGCGTTCGAAACCGTGCGCACCATGGCGTCCTGGCCGATCAGATCGTCGAAGGTCGCGGGCCGATACTTGCGGGCGAGCACGCGGTAGGAGGCGTTGCTCGATGCCTCGCCGCTGAGGCCCGGATCGGGCTGATTCGTCCCGTCGCTCATAATGCCATCCGGTCCGCCGCCCCGACGCGGGTCCTCGCTGTTCGCATGAGGGAATAGTGGGAGGCTGACGAGCGACCCGAACCGCGCTCGTTAGGGCTGCTTCCTTCCGGACCTGACCCGGTTGGCGAGTGGCTCGTCCACCGCCAACCTCCCGCCCCTATATCGGCGGAACGCAACGGGAATGCAAGCCGCCGGACGCCCACGGTCCACCGCTCCAGCCCTCCAGGCCTCGCCGCCCGCCGCGGGTCTCAGGCCAGCCCGATCTGCTCGAGAAATCTTGCAACCGCCGTGAAAGCTTCGGCACCCTGCTTGAACATTACCGGAAAGAAATAAAGGCCGTGCGGCATCCCCTCGCGGATAAAATGCTCGACCTCCGTCGCGCCGGCCGCGCGCAGCGGAGGCGGGCTCCTTGATGAGCTTGCGTTATGAACCATCGACATGGCACAGCAGATCTCGTTGTGCGAGCGTCAATGCTCGGCCGGAGCAGTTGTATGTCCCCTCGCCCCGATCTTGGGCCCAAACCCCGTCTCGGATACACCGAAAGTCTGATCGAGCGCGCAGCCGAGTTGCGCACCGATGCGCCTGCGCTCGCGGCGCTGGAAAATGACAGCCGCGCCCGCGCCTACGTGGTCGGCGGCGAGTTTGTGGTGCTGAAGCGGGCGGCCGACATCGGCGATCCCTTGTTCACATTGGCAGAAACACGCCAGCTCGGAACAGCCGCGGAAATCGTCTTTCTCGGCCTGATCGAGGGCGCGCCCAGATTCGCGGTGGCGCTCGATCCCGCGACCGCGGAGGGGCTCAAGGGGCGTGACGGGTTCCTGGTGACCGACCTGCGCTCGATCGCAGTGCGCGGCCTCGTCGCGGCCGACCACCTGCCGCCGCTCGCCGAGGGCAAGGCGCTCCTCAATTGGCATGGACGGCACCGCTTTTGCTCGAATTGCGGCGCCGCCACCAATGTCGTCGAAGCCGGTTGGCGGCGCGACTGCCCGTCCTGCCACGCGCAGCATTTCCCGCGCACCGATCCGGTCGCGATCATGCTTCCGGTCGCGGGCGAGCGCTGCGTGCTCGGTCGCTCGCATCGCTTTCAGCCCGGTATGTGGTCGTGCCTTGCCGGATTCGTCGAGCCGGGTGAGGCGATAGAGGACGCGGTGCGGCGAGAAACCCGCGAAGAGGCCGGCATCATTTGCGGTCGCGTGAGCTATTTTGCCTCGCAGCCATGGCCGTTTCCCACCTCGCTGATGATCGGCTGTCACGCCGAGGCGCTGTCGCGCGAGATCGTTATCGATCGCGTAGAACTCGACGATGCCCGCTGGTTCGATCGCGAGGAGGTTGCGGCAATGCTGCTTCGACGTCATCCCGACGGCTTGAGCACGCCACCGACCGTGGCCATCGCCTATCACATCATTCGCGCCTGGGTGGAGGAAGAAGTCTCCTTTGATACCTAGTCCATCTCGACCAGCGCTCGCTCTGATTGCTTCTTGGCCAACTCGGCTGCCGGACTATCCGACGGAAACCTGTACGAACCGAAGCGGAGCACCAAGACGGCGAACGACAGCAGCAGTATCGCGCCCGCTACCACCAGGATGTCCCTCCCGGTCCGATGCTCGGCCCCCACGATTTCGATCAGCACGCGGCCGAGAGCGGTGATCGCGATATACATCAAGTAGCGCACCGGGAGCCGCGTGGTCTTGAAATAGATGCCGACCATCGCTCCGATTTCCAGATAGATGAACAGAAGGAGGATGTCTCCCAGACTTGCGTGACCTTGGGCGACCATCCCGATGAACGCCGCAGCCGCTGACCAGACCGTCGTGGCGCCGATCAGAAACAAGGCCAAGAGGTGAAACCCATCGACCAAGAGCGTGCCGACCGCGTCAGCGGTGCCTTTCAGGTCGCGATGTAGGTGACTCGCGGCGGCAACGACCCGGCGTGTTGTTTCCAACATCGGCCCCTCCGGCTCGCTCGGCGGAAAATCTCCATTGATCGGCTGCCGCGCATGCAAATGGTTGCTCATCGCTTCTGCTCGATCGGACACGGGTGATCGATTTGCACAAGAACAGTGAGGCGGTCCTGGCGTCCCTCTTGAAGCAGGCAACGTTCAATCTGCCAGAGTCCGATTCCGAACGGACGACTCAGTGGTTCGATCGGCCGGCTGGTGTTGCCGAGTCGCCCGTCCACGGCGGCGATTCCCGATATCGCGAGCGCGGCCGCAATCACGCTGATCTGGTTTAAACTGCAAACTGTCATTCGATGCCGTGTGCGGGCTCACCGTTCCGCTCACGTCCCCGGCTTGAAACGCGCAATGCTGCGCAACTGCGCAAAGGCTCTCGGGAACGGAATTCTCGACTTGACGGCCGTTCCATCGTTCCCATACGCCGGCGGCGTCATGACCGCTCCGCCGTTCTTGCTGGCGTTGTGGCCAAACTGCGCCGAAAGGCGCTGACCTGCCGCAGACGAGAGTGGAGGAAGGGTTTGATTTCCGCCGGCGCCGGCACCGTTGGCCGTACCCGTGGCATCCTATGCGCCGGGATCATCGTGCTCGACGAGGTATTCCGGGTCGAGCGCTTTCCGGAGGCGGACACCAAGGCGGCCGCGCAGAGCTACTTCATGGTCAACGGCGGCTGCGCCGCCAATGCCGCGGTCGCAGTCGCGCGCCTCGGCGGACGGGCGGCGCTCGCCGGCCCCCTGGGCGGCCCCGCCGGCGAAGACCCGAACGGTGACCATGTGCTTGCGGCGCTCGCGCGCGAAGGCGTCGACTGCAGCGCCTGTCCGCGCGTCGCCGGCGTGCCCAGCGCGTTGTCCGCGATCTTCATCGATGCACGCGGCGCCCGTATCATCGTGACCTACCGTCACGAGCGCCTTGAGACGGTGGCAGCCCGCGACCCGGCGGGCCTGGTGGCATCGGTCGACGCGGTGCTTGCCGACAATTGCTTTCCCGAGTTCGTGCGGCCGATCTGCCTGGCGGCACGCGGGCGCGGCCTTCCGGTGGTGCTCGACGCCGACCGCCCGACGCAGATGTCCGACGAGCTGTTCCGGATCGCAACTCACGTGGTGTTTTCGAGCGAATGTCTGCGCGCGACGACAGGTCTCGACGACCCTGCCGTGGCGCTCGCCCGTGTCGCCGACCTCACGCCGGCATTTCTCGCGGTCACCCAGGGCGCGGAGGATGTGCTCTGGCGCGAGGGAGGAGCGCTGCGCAGGAGCCCGGTATTCCCTGTGAAGGCGATCGACACGCTGGGCGCTGGCGACGTCTTCCACGGTGCTTTTGCGCTCGCGCTGGCCGAAGGCAAAGACGAAATCACCGCCATACGCTTCGCCGCTGCTGCGGCGGGGCTCAAATGCACGCGCCTCGGCGGCAGCGCAGGCGCGCCGCAGCGCGCCGAGGTTGAAGCGTTGCTCGCGGCTCGCTAACCGGCCACAGGCGCGAAGCCGTAGAGACGCGCCGGATTGTCGACCAGGATCTTCTTGCGGACCGCCGGGTCCGGCACCCACTTCGGCAACTGATTGAGCAGCAGGCCATCGTCGATTGGAAACGGCGCGGAAATTTCGGCCAACGGCTTTCCGCGCCCGGCATCCGAATTCGGATGGGGCCAGTCCGAACCCCACACAATCCGGTCGGGATTGGCTGCCACGAGGGCCTGCGCCAGCCCCACCACATCCGCAAAATCGGGCGCCCTTTCCGAGACCCGATAGGCGCCTGAGATCTTCACATAGAGATGGCCGGATCTGACCAGTTCCAGCAGCGCCGCGAAGTCCGGGTGACCCGGGCCTTGGGCTGGATTGCCGCGGCCGAAATGGTCGACCACCACCGGAAACGGCATCCGCGCCAGATGATCCTTCAGCCCCGCGACGACAGCGGTGCGGGTATAGATCTGGACGTGCCAACCCAGTCCGCGGATTTGCTCGGCAGTGGCGTCCAGGACCGCCTTGGCGTCGGCTGGCTCGAACCGTCCCGCGGTATTGGTTTCGAGATTGAGCCGCACGCCACGGATGCCCGCGCTCGCCATCTCCTCGAGCGCCTTGCGCGAGGTAGCCTTGTCGATGACGGCAATGCCGCGGGCCCGCGCGCCCATGCGGCGCACAGCGTCGAGGGTGCAGGCATTGTCGGTGCCATAGACGCTCGGCTGCACGACCACGACGCGATCGAGGTGAAGGTCGCGCTGGTGTTCGAGCAATTGCTCTACCGAAGCTTGCGGGGGCGTGTAGACGCGCCTCTCCGCAAAGGGAAACGCGGCCGGATCGCCGAACACGTGTACGTGGCAATCGCACGCGCCGCGCGGGACAGCGAAATCGACCGCGGTGCGGCCGGCGGCGACAACCGCGGATCCCGCCCGCATCACCCAGGCGGCGCTAGCGGCGGCACTCGCCCGGCCCAGCATTGCGCGTCGTGTCAGCACGGCGTTGTCCTCCCCATGTTTGGTCGCAGGATAGGGTGGCGTGCGTCTCCCCGCAAAGACGCGGATCGGTTGTCGCCCCCGCGGTATCGCGCCCCGGCCGCCCAGCTCGTCGTTTCAGTTGCGATAGAATAGTTTTCTAGCTAGATCTGGCAAAGTCCCGAGGAGTAACGAAATAATTCTACGATATGGGACAAGAGTACATTTATTTCCTTATACGGACTTCACGCCATGGACGCTATCGACCGCAAGATACTGTCCCTCCTCCAGCAGGATGCCGCACGTTCGGTCGCCGAAATCGGAAACCTGGTCGGCCTCTCCTCCACGCCCTGTTGGAAGCGCATTCAACGGCTCGAGGCCGAGGGCGTGATCCAGAAGCGGGTTGCCCTGGTGGATCAGGACAAGCTCGGCCTCGGCGTCACGGTCTTCGTCTCGATCGAAACCGGCGACCACTCTCAGCAATGGCTCGACAGCTTTGCCGCCGAAGTCGGGGCGATGCCCGAGGTGATGGAGTTTTACCGCATGGCGGGCGACGTGGACTACATGCTGCGCGTGGTCGTGCCCGACATCCAGGGCTACGACACGTTCTACAAGCGGCTGATCGCGGCCGTGCCGCTCAAGAACGTGACCTCTCGTTTTGCCATGGAGAAGATCAAAGCAACCACGGCGCTGCCGATCCCATGAGCGAGGAAGCGCGGCAGCGCGGTGGTTTGACATCGGCCCTCGTGCTGCTCCCGGATACATCCGCAGTTCATTACTCGACGGATAGAAAATCTCTACTGTATCCGGTGAGACATCAAGTATTACCATTAGATTCTATCGCGCTTTAATGGTTTAACAATATAGTTCGACAAGTCAAAACCATAGGAAAAGTCATTGTTAACCAAGCAGTAACTGGGAAAATATATCGTTAACGACACTGTATTGCAGTCGCATATCTTGGGAGCGACTCGCGGATATTAACTTCCTTGCAACGTAGGGCTGGCTAAGGTTCCTGCCGGTGCGGGAGACTCGGAGAATAACGGCTCCCCGAACCACGCGCAGACAGCCAAGTGTGGACCTACGGAGGCAACGATGACGAATCTCCTGAAGCGCTTTGCAAAAGATGAGTCGGGCGCAACCGCCGTCGAATATGGCCTGGTTGCCGCCGGCATCTCGGTCGCGATCATCGCGGTCATGCAAGGCCTCGGCTCGAAACTCAACACCACCATGCAGAGCGCGTTCAAGTAGGCGCTCGGACCTCTTCCTCCCCGTCCTCCCCTACCTCCGTGCTGCCAAGCCCGCGCGAGACGGCGGCTTCCCCCCGCCGTCTCGCCGCTAACCAAAAAGCAAGGAGTGCTGCTTAAGCTCGGCGCGCTCGCGCCCCTGCGCGACGCCGATTCGCGCGACAAAGACCGATCATGGTGGCCGACGCGATCAAACTGATGCTGTTCCCGGCGCTGATGGCATTTGCCGCCTCCAGCGATCTCCTGACCATGACCATCTCCAACCGGGTATCCCTGCTTCTCGCCGGGGGCTTCTTCGCATTAGCGGTCTTCAGCGGCATGGGCACCACGGAGATATTGCTGCATCTCGGCGCCGGCGCCGTCGTCCTCGTCATGGCTTTCGGGTTCTTTGCACGCGGCTGGATCGGTGGCGGCGACGCCAAGCTCGCGGCGGCCACCGCGTTGTGGCTCGGCTTCGATCATCTCCTGCCCTATGTCATCTATGCCTCGGTGTTCGGCGGCGCCTTGACCATTCTGCTGCTTCAATTCCGCTTGGCGCCGCTGCCGATCTGGCTCGCGAGCGAAGACTGGGTGCAACGGCTGCACGGCAAGGAAGGCGGAGTGCCATATGGCATCGCGCTTGCCGCAGCCGCCCTTGCCATTTATCCGGATACGCCCTGGATGGCGTTCGGGATGTGACGCCTGGGCGGCCGGTGGCCCCCGTATCGACCGGCAGCGCTTGAACGCGAACGTTCTCGTAGAGAACCGTCTCTTCCTGCGTCGCATCGACATTGCAATCGCTACCAATAATTAACTCGATTTAGATACGCCGCATTAACCATGTCTTGACGTTTCACTGCTGAAATCAGCGGCAGGATGACGCGCTGGTCGAAGCTCGTCGGAAGCCGCGGCCCACTCTTGGTCGCACGCGAGAACCGGACGAAGCCCGCGCATAGAGCGGGGTCGCCACGGCGCGTCTTCAGACGACGCTGCTGCGCGAGCGCGCCAGAACGGGGACGAAGGGGGACTAAATGGGAGACATCTCGCTGATTCGCACCGCGTTGCTCGTCGCTCTGATCACTGCGTTCGGGCTCGCCGCCGCCGGACGCGCGCCCGCCGCCGAGTGGGAAGCATTTGTTGATGCGATCAGCCTCCCTCAGCCCTGACGAGGACCTTGCCCGCATCGCCGGACTGTCGCCAGCCATTTTGCAGGGCCAGCATCTGCCGGAGATACGCGACATTGGCCGTCGTTTCGTCGGAAGGCAGGTCCGAGCGCGCGAGGCCCTCCGCTTCGGCCAGGCGTCCCTGCAGACCTACGACCAGGGCAAGGTTCGTGCGCACCCGCGGATCGACCCGAGGCTGGCCGGCCGCCCGTCGCAGCGTTGTCTCCGCGCGCACGAGGTCCTTGGAAAGCGCATAGGAGAGACCGAGATTGGACAAGACCGAAGGTTCATCCGGCGCGATCCTCAACGCGGTGCCGTAATAGCGTTGCGCTTCCTCATGCCGGCCCATCTGGTCGAGCGCCGCGCCCTGGACCGAGAGGATGCGCCAGTCCGGCTGCCCCGCCGCGTGGGCACGGTCGAGCACGTCGACCGCCTGCCGGTAATGCCCGAGATCGGCAAGGGCGCGGCCATACGCGCCGAGCACGCCCTTGTGCTTGGGGTTCTGAATCGAGGCCTGCTCGAGCACGGCGAGCGCCTGGGGGCGCTGGCCGTTCCTGCGCAGCGCCTTCGCATAGTTGACGGCGGCTTCCGGATCACCGGGATTGGCACGGAAACGTTCGCCCCAGGCGTGCGCCGAGCGCCGCCCCTCGCCGCTTCCATCCCCTGGCGCGGTGATGCCGAGCGAACCGGTTGTCTCGGTTGGCTGCGTCGTCATGCAACCCATGAGCGTGAGCGCCAGCCCAGCCGCAAGCACGACTGGAACGACGCGGCGAAGAGGATCAAACCTCTCGGATCGGATCGAACAAGTCATCACAGCCCCATTGGGCCCCCACCCAGACTTCGGCAATAAAGCGTTAACCTTAATGAGAAGTTAACGAAGGAACCGTTAACTTCCGTTAACAGCCGTCTGGCCGGCGCTCGCCTTCACTGGCGCAGCCCCTCGTGGTAGCAGGGGCGCGTTAACGAACGGTATTTCCATGCATCCGATGTTTCTTCCGCGCGGCCAGTCCGTGCCGACGGTCCCGGTGACCTTCGTGACCGCGGAGACCTGGCCTCAGCAGCGCGAGCACCTCGATGCACCCGCGCGCGCGTTCGCTGATGCCGCGGGCTTCGAACCCAAGCCCGGCCGCCACCTCCTGCTGCCGGCGGCGGCGGGCGGCCTGGCCGGCGCTCTGTTCGCGCTCGAAGCTGCCGACGCGGCGCATAAGGACCTGTTCGCGCCCGGGGCGCTGTCCGGTTTGCTGCCGGAGGGCGCCTATCGTTTCGCCAATGCGCCGCACGATTCGAAACTCGCGGCGCTCGCCTTCGCGCTCGGCGCGTACCGTTTCACCCGTTACCGCAAGCAGGACGCAAAAGCGCTGCAGCTGGAATTGCCCGGCAACGTCGACGGCGACGATCTCTCGCGCATCGTCGAGGGCGTGTGCCTGGCGCGCGATCTCATCAACACCCCGGCGAACGACATGGGTCCGCCGGAGCTTGACGACGCCGCGCGCACGCTCGCGCATCGACACGGGGCAGATGCGCGCTCGATCGTCGGGGACGACCTTCTGAAGGAGAACTTTCCGCTCATTCACGCGGTCGGGCGCGCAGCCGTGCGCGCGCCGCGCTTGATCGACGTCACCTGGGGCGATCCCAGCCATCCCAAGATCACCCTGGTCGGCAAGGGCGTATGCTTCGACACCGGCGGCCTCGATATCAAGCCCGAGAGCGGCATGTTGAACATGAAGAAGGACATGGGCGGGGCAGCCTGCATGCTCGCGCTGGCGCACATGCTGATGGACCGGGGCACGAAGATTCGCCTGCGCGTGCTCATTCCTGCAGTGGAGAATGCGATATCCGGCTCGGCCTTTCGCCCACGCGACATCTATCGCGCGCGCAACGGCCTCACCGTCGAAATCGGCAATACCGATGCCGAAGGCCGCCTGATCCTCGCCGACGCGATCGCGCTCGCCGACGATGAAAAGCCGGAATTGATCGCCGACATGGCGACGCTGACCGGAGCCGCCCGCGTTGCGCTGGGGACCGACATTCCGCCAATCTACACCGACGATGACGAACTGGCTGCGACGCTCGCCGCCTGCGCGACAAGCGAGAACGATCCGCTGTGGAGGATGCCGCTCTGGCGGCCGTACGACCAGTTGCTCGATTCCAAGGTGGCGGACATCAACAACGTCGCGTCCGGCGGGTTTGGCGGATCGATCACCGCCGCGCTGTTCCTGCGTCGCTTCGTCTCGCAAGCCAAGGCGTGGTTGCATTGTGATATCTACGCTTGGAACCTGACGACGAAGCCCGGCCGGCCCGAGGGCGGCGAGTGCCAGGCGGCGCGCGCGCTCTATGCGCTGCTGGTGTCGCGCTATGGCTGAGCGCGGCGCGCCCGAGGAGGCCGCCGCGTTCGACCCGCGCGTCACGCCGATGCGGCCGGGGTTGGGCGGACAGCCGCCCGTGGTCGCGCATCCCAGGGACGGCCGCGCCTACGAAGTGGCGGAGCCGGCGGCACCGCTGCGTCATGCGCCATCACCCGACGCGCCGCTAGATACCGAGGCACTCAAGGGCGAGCGCGTGACAGTGTATGAGACCACGGACGAAGGCTGGGCCTGGGGCCAGCTCGAGGCCGATGGTTACGTGGGTTTCATCCCCATCGGCGCCATGCGCGAGCCCGGTCCGGCGCCGACTCATAAGGTCGCCGCGCTGCGCACGCTGGTCTTCCCCGGCCCCTCGATCAAGCTTCCGCCGGTTGAAACGCTCGCGCTCGGATGCCGGCTCGCGATCGTACGCGATGAGCCGCCGTTCGCGGTCACCGCCGCCGGCGGCTATGTGCCGGCGCGCCATCTGGCGACGCTCGACAGCAGCGAACACGATTTCGTTGCCGTCGCCGAGCGCTTCCTGGGAGCGCCCTATCTGTGGGGCGGAAAAACCAATTTCGGCCTCGACTGCTCGGGCTTGGTGCAGGTTGCGCTCACCGCCTGCGGAACGCCCTGCCCGCGTGACAGCGACATGCAAGAGCAGGCCGTCGGGACGTCGATTGCGTACGAGTCCGGTATTTCCACCCTGCAGCGCGGCGATCTGCTGTTCTGGAAAGGCCATGTCGCCATTGTACGCGATCAAGCGACGCTCATTCACGCCAACGCCTTCCACATGTCGGTCACCGCCGAGCCGATCGCCCAGGCAATCGCACGCATCCGCGCGGAAGGCAGCGAGCTGACCAGCATCCGACGCCTCGAGCGGCCCGCGCGCCGAGGTTGACCAGCGCCGCCGTCTTGCGTGCTCCCGCTCCGTCAAGCCTCCGTGCGCTCTCCCAAATTAACTTTACACACGTAAGGTAATATGCCACGTAAATGTCCAATCGCACCATGGCTTCGGCTCGCACCTATCAAAGCCCGTTGCGTGAGGCCCAGGCGGCGCTCACCCGCCAGCACATCCTGATGGCGGCCAAGGGCTATCTGGAAAAACACGACATCGAGACTCTGACGCTGCGCCACGTCGCCGAGCTTTCCGGGGTCTCGCCGCCAACGGTCTATGCGCACGTCCCGACCATGGAAGCGCTGGTGAGCGCCTTCTTCCAGTGGGTCAAGCCCCGCCTCGCGCTGGACCAGCCGCTTCCCCCGCTGGCCGAGTTGACCTCGCTGCCGGGCGAGCTCTTTCCTCGCTACGAGGCCCACGGGACATTGTTGCGGAACCTGATGAACAGACCGTCGTGGGATCGCCAGCGGGTCAACGATCGCGGACGGCGGCACGGCGCCTGGATCCAAGCCATCGGTGAGGCGCTTCCCGATCTCACCCCCGTCCAGCGCCGGCGCGGCGCCCTGGCCATCGCGGCCTTTTGGACGCCGACGCTGTGGCGCTGGCTGGTGGATACGTGCGGCTTCACGCCCGAAGAGGCGGAGCGAGTGGCGGCCTGGGCCATCGGCGGTCTCATCGATGCGCTCAAACGCAACCCAGCCGACCTCGATGGGCCGCCACGCCAATCAACCAAGCGCACGCGGAAGAGGAGATCATGAGCCCACACGTTCTCATTGCCGGCGCCGGGCCGAGCGGGTTGTCGCTCGCAATCACCTTGCGACGCTTCGGGATTCCGCTCCGCATCATCGACCGGGCGCCGCAGCCAAGCGCCGTCTCGAAAGCCCTCGCGGTGTGGAGCGGCAGCCTCGAGGCGCTGCAGGGGATGCAGGTCATCGACGAATTCGTCGCCGCCGGCAAACGACTGCGGGCGCTCTCCGTCGGCGATGGCAGCCGCACGCTGGCGGTGCTGGCGGTGGGAGATGGGATCGACAGTCCCTATCCCTATCCGCTGCTCCTGCCGCAATCGCGGACCGAGCAGATCCTGAGCGCACGGCTCTCCGCGCTTGGCGTCGAGATCGAACGCCGCGTGGAACTGGTGGGCCTCGCGCAAGACGGCGATGGCGTCACCGCGAGCCTGCGTCATGCCGACAATGCGATCGAAAAGGCGCACGTGCCTTACCTCGTCGGCTGCGACGGCGCCCGCAGCCTCGTGCGCCAGTCGCTCGGCATCGCCTTCGAAGGATACACCGAGCCGGAGACATTCCTGCTCGGCGACGTGCAGATCGACGGCGGACAGCTCGACCACAGGAGCATCTATCTCTGGTGGCACAATGGCGGCACGGTGGCGCTGTTTCCATTCGAGAACGCGCTCTGGCGCGTGTTCGCCATGCGCGGCGTGAACGGCGGCGACGCCGCTCCCACGGTGGAGGAGGTGCAACGCCTGATGGACCTGCATGGTCCGCATGGTGTTCGCCTGCGCGATCCGACCTGGTTGTCAGCCTTTCATATCAATGAGCGTCTGGCCGCGCGGTATCGCGCGGGGCGTTGTTTTCTCGTCGGTGACGCCGCCCACATTCACAGCCCCGCCGGTGGACAGGGCATGAATACCGGCATCCAGGACGCCACGAATCTCGGATGGAAGCTTGCCTATGCGCTTAACGGGATCGGCGATGCCGACCTTCTGCTCGACAGCTACGAAGCGGAGCGGCGGGCGGTCGCGCGCGAAGTGATCGATGCGGCCGCGCAGAAGCAGCATCTCGCCTTCGGTTCGAGCACAATCGGACGCATCGTCAAGGACATCGCGATCACCATTTTCGGCAATATTCCAGCCGTGCAGAAGAAGCTCCAGGTCGAGCTGTCGGAGACCGAGGTCGTCTCTCGCGGCGGCCCGCTGGTCGAATTGGCCGGAGCTCCACGCCGCGCCAGGCGGACCGAGGTCGGCGCCCGGGCGCGGGACGCGATGTTGGCCGATCCCGTCACCGGCCGACCAACGCCGTTATGGCCGCGTCTCTCGGAGTTGCGCCATACGCTTTTGCTGTTCGAAGATGCGAGTCATCCGATCGCGACAAATGGCATTGCCGAGGGAACTGATGATCGGCTGCAGATCCTTCGCATCGATCCGAAGCTCGACCCCAGGCACGAGGTACGCGACCGCTATCGGATGCGAGGACCCGGCTGGGTTCTCGTCCGCCCGGACCAGGTCGTGGCCGCGCGCGGCGAAGGGACTGATCTGACCAGATTGAGCAAGTATCTTGACCGCGTCGTACGGGTCGGCGGACGACTTGCGCACGCTTCAAGCCCGTCTTATTCCATCCAATCCGCGACGCGTCGCGCGGCCGTGTGAACCATGGGGGCAGAAACTGACGCTGACCGGCCTGCTTTGGCTCGCCACCGGGTGCTACGGCATCCATATCCTCGAGGAATACCAGCTCGATTGGCGCAATTGGGCGCGATCCGCGCTCAAGCTGCCGGTGGAATGGACTGACTTCTACGTCGTCAACGCGCTGGTGGTCATCCTCGGGATCGTCGCCGCCAACTTGGCCGCGTGGCCGGCGATTGCCCTCGCCTTTCCGGCCCTGATGTTGATCAATGCCACCTTCTTTCACGTGCTGCCGTTCATTCGCCTGCGCGGCCGGTTCTCGCCCGGACTTTTCACCGCCATCGTGCTGTTCTATCCCGTCGGCATCGCCTGCTACGTGCGCGCGGCAACCGACGGCATGCTCAGTTTCGCAGCGTTGATCACCTCATTCGTGCTCGGCGCTCTGCTGATGGCGAGTCCGGTGATCCTGCTCCTGATCAAGGACAAGCCCTATTTCCGTCAGGACCGATGACTGAAGTTTGAACTTATCGTAAACGTTCGGTAACAGAGTGCCCCTGCCTGGTGTGGGGCGCTGATGCATCCAAGCTCCGATTTTCCTTATCCCGACGCCGCTTCATCAGCGTGTGACGAAATAGTCACACCCAAATTGATTGTCGCTGACAGCATGAATTTGGTCTTTATCGGGCCATGGTTCCACTCTCAGTTCCTGCTGGGACACCGAGGGGGGAATGCGACTTGGCTTTCATCAGTGGTTGCGTCCGATTTTTCCGCGTCAGCGTTGACGGAAATCGCATCTTTCTTGGCCGGCTGCAGAGCCGGCGCACCGGCGTCGGCAGCGCTTCGCGCTGGTTCGCCGTTGCACTGACCGCCGCGACAGTGGCGGCCTGTGCCCAGGCCCCTGTGGTCGCCAACAAACCTTCATCATTCGACACCGGCAGGCATGCCAGCATCGCGACCAAAAAACGTGCGCCCGCCGCCGAGGACAAAGTCGACAAACAGAACGCCGAGGCAGCCGGGGGATCGTATGGTCTTGCGAGCTTTTATGGCCATCAATCGCGGACCGCGAGCGGTGAAAAATTCAACCCGCATGAATTGACCGCCGCTCACCGCACACTGCCGTTCGGCACGCGCGTGCGCGTCACCGACGTTAGCACCGGACGGTCGGTGACGGTTCGGGTCAATGACCGCGGCCCGTTCGTTCCCGGACGCGTTGTCGACATCTCGTCTTCCGCCGCTGAAACGCTGGGAATTTCCGGGCGCGGCGTCGCCAAGGTCAAGCTTGACGTCGTGGACTAGCGGACTAAAGGGGCCGCGACTTACAGGGCCGCCCGCGCATCCACCGGCCGATGATCCGAGAGTCCTCCCTCGATGACGACAGGCGCAAGGCCCACTTGGCGGGCTTCCTCGCGTCGGTGGGCTGCTTCGCTTTCCAAGAGCCGCCGGACGCCGGTGGCGTGCGTCTTGTGCTGCACCGCCTCTGCCGGGGTGATGCCACCGAGATCGGTATGCGGCATGAACACCCAATTCTCGGCGGCCGCCTTGCTGCCGAGCGCAGCCTCGGCTTGACCCAGCAGATCCCGAAGCGCACGGGCCATGATCGGGTCGAGTGGCGTCACCAGATTGACCCTACACGCCACGGGTACCGTGAATCCTATCACTGCGCCGCAGGCAAAGCCGGCAAGACCGATGACCGGCACGAGACTCAAATTCAGGCTCCCATCCCCGAGCTTCTCCGCGAGGGAGCCCTGGATCAATTGTGCCACGCCGGCGGCGAGAGCTGCGGCGATGCCCAGACTGATCACATCCCGCACGCGCTGGGCCTTGTCGGTTCTCCGTACATCCCCGCTCAGACAGCTCGCCAGAACGGCGCTCACGATCGCGCCTACGAGCAACCACGGCACGGCGGTTGCGATCTTGGTCGGTAGAAAGCTCGATTGCGCAGATGCCAGCCCATCGGTGAC
>DASSJW010000056.1:0-3623 GCA_035690995.1 Xanthobacteraceae bacterium | reverse complement strand
GGGGGCTGCGGCGCGGGTCTCGGCGCTTCGGCGGCCGGGGGACTGGCGGGAGCAGGCCTGGCAGGAGCCGGCTTGGCCGCGGCAGGCTTTGCGGCCGCGGCGCCGTCCTTGATCTGGCCGAGCAGCGCGCCGACCGCGACCGTGTCGCCGTCCTTCGCGGCGATCTCGGCGAGCGTGCCGGCGGCGGGCGCCGGAACCTCGATCGTCACCTTGTCGGTCTCGAGCTCGACCAGCGGCTCGTCGACCGCCACGGGATCCCCCGGCTTCTTGAACCACTTCCCGATGGTGGCCTCGGTCACGGATTCGCCGAGCGTGGGCACGCGGATGTCAACCATGGTGAGAATATTCCTTGCGGTCGTGCCAGCCGATGAAAAAAGGGCGAAGGGCCGACGAGGGAGGAGCAATCCCGAGCCCGCTGTCCTCTGCCCTCCGCCCGCGGCTATCCAAGCGCTTCGTCCAGCAGCGCCTTGAGCTGCTTGATGTGCAGCGGCATCTGGCCGACCGCCGTCGCCGCCGCCGCGGCACGGCCGGCATAGACCGCCTGCTTGTTCTTGGCGCCGATCTGACCGAGGACCCATTCGAGATATGGCGTGATGAAGGAGTAGGCGCCCATATTGCGGGGCTCCTCCTGGCACCACATGAATTCCGCCTTCTTGAAGCGGCCGAGCTCCTGCACCAGCGCTTTCAATGGTACCGGATAGAGCTGCTCCACGCGCAGAAGATAGACGTCATCGATGCCGCGCTTCTCGCGTTCCTCGTAGAGGTCGTAATAGACCTTACCCGAACACATTACGACACGCCGGATCTTGTCGTCGGCGACGAGCTTGATCTTTTCGTCCGCGAGCATCTGGGCATCATCCCAAAGCAGGCGATGGAATGTGGTATCTGGCCCCATTTCATCGAGTCGCGACACGGCGCGCTTGTGACGCAGCAGGCTCTTGGGCGTCATCAGAATGAGCGGCTTCCTGATGTCGCGCTTGAGCTGCCGCCGCAGGATGTGGAAGTAGTTTGCCGGCGTGGTGCAGTTTGCGACCTGCATATTGTCCTCGGCGCACATCTGCAGGAAACGCTCCAGCCTCGCCGAGGAATGTTCCGGCCCCTGCCCTTCGTAGCCGTGTGGCAACAGGCAGACCAAACCCGACATACGCAACCATTTGCGCTCGCCCGAGGAAACGAACTGGTCGAATACCACCTGGGCGCCGTTGGCAAAGTCGCCGAACTGCGCCTCCCACAGGGTGAGCGCATTCGGCTCGGCGAGCGAATAACCGTATTCGAACCCGAGAACCGCCTCTTCCGACAGCATCGAGTTGATCACCTCGAAGCGGGCCTGATGCTCGCCGACGTGATTGAACGGGATATAGCGGTCCTCATTCTCCTGATCGATCAACACCGAGTGCCGCTGCGAGAACGTGCCGCGCTCAGTATCCTGTCCGGAGAGCCGCACCGGATGCCCTTCGAGCAACAGCGAGCAGAATGCCAGCGCTTCGGCCGTCGCCCAGTCGATGCCCTCGCCGCTTTCGATCGCCTTGCTGCGGTTTTCCAGGAAGCGCTGGATGGTTCGATGCGCGTGGAAACCCTGGGGAATGTCCGTGATCTTCTGCCCGATCTGCTTGAGCATCGCTATCGGGGCGCCGGTATGGCCGCGGCGCGGATCGTCGGCGTCGCGCGCCGCCTTGATGTCTGCCCAGCGTCCGTCGAGCCAGTCTGCGCTGTTGGCCTTGTAGCCCTGGCTGGCGTCGAGTTCGGCATCCAGCTTGGCGCGCCAATCCGCGCGCATCTTTTCGACTTCACCCTCGGTGACGAGGTTCTCGCTCACCAGCTTCTTGGCGTAGATCTCGCTCGTGGTCGGATGCTTGCGGATCGCCTTGTACATCAACGGCTGGGTGAACGAGGGTTCGTCGCCTTCGTTGTGTCCGAACCGCCGGTAACAGAACATATCAATGACGACGGGACACTGAAATTTCTGCCGAAACTCAGTGGCGACCTTGGCCGCGAAAACCACCGCTTCCGGATCGTCCCCGTTGACGTGAAAGATCGGCGCCTCGATCATCTTGGCGACGTCGGACGGATAGGGCGAAGAGCGCGAATAGCGCGGATAGGTGGTGAACCCGATCTGGTTGTTGATGATGAAGTGCACGGAACCACCCGTGCGATGGCCGCGCAGCCCCGACAAGCCGAAACATTCCGCGATCACGCCCTGCCCGGCAAAGGCGGCGTCGCCGGAGATGAGCAGGGGCATCACCATCGTGCGATCTTCGCGGGTGGCACCGAGTTGATCCTGCTTGGCGCGTACCTTGCCCAGCACGACCGGATTGACGATTTCAAGATGCGATGGATTGGCGGTGAGCGAGAGATGCACGCGATTGCCGTCGAATTCGCGGTCGGACGAGGCGCCGAGATGATATTTCACGTCGCCCGATCCCTCGACCTCGTTCGGTGTCGAGGAGCCGCCTCTGAATTCGTGGAAGATGGCGCGGTGCGGCTTGCCCATGACCTGCGCCAGCACATTGAGCCGGCCGCGATGGGCCATGCCGATGCAAATGTCCTTCACGCCTAGCGCGCCGCCGCGCTTGATGATCTGCTCAAGCGCCGGAATCATCGACTCGCCGCCGTCGAGTCCAAAGCGCTTGGTGCCGGTGAATTTCAGGTCGCAGAATTTTTCAAACCCTTCGGCCTCGATCAGCTTGTTGAGGATCGCGCGTTTGCCTTCGGGCGTGAAACTGATCTCCTTGTCCGGGCCCTCGATACGCTCCTGGATCCAGCCCTTCTGCGCCGGATTGGAAATGTGCATGAACTCGACGCCCAGCGTCTGGCAATAGGTGCGCCGCAGGATGGCGAGGATCTCGCGCAGGGTCCCGAATTCAAGCCCGAGGACTCTGTCGAGAAAGATCGGGCGGTCCATGTCGGCGTCGGTGAAGCCGTAGGAGCGCGGGTCGAGATCTTCCTCCTTGTGGTGCGGCTCGAGGCCGAGCGGATCGAGATTGGCATAGAAGTGCCCACGCGCGCGGTAGGCGCGGATCAGCATCAGGGCATGGATCGAATCGCGCGTAGCCTGCTGCACCTCGGCGGCGGAGAATTCGATCCCCGCGCCCTGCGCACGCGCCTTCACCTTGTCGCTGACCGCCCTTTCGACCTCCTGCCAATCGCCATCGAGGGCCGAAATGAGTTCGCCCCGCGCAGGCTGCGGCCAGTGCGGCCGCGACCATGACGGCCCGCGGGCGCTCTTGAGGACATCAGCGCGATCGTCCTTCAGGCTTTGAAAGAACGCCTGCCATTGGGCATCGACCGCCTTCGGATCGTTCTCGTAACGGGCATAGAGGTCCTCGATGTAATCGGCATTGCCGCCGTAGAGGAAGGACGTGTGGGCGAAGGCGGCGTTGGCATCCTGTCGGGACATGCAAAGGTCCTGCTGGCTGGGTCTTGGCGGATTGCCGGTGGGGAAGCCCGGGAGAATCCAGCGGCGAGGTTAACAATACACTATCTATGCTGCAGTTGCGTTGTAACAATAAGAAAGAACTGAACTGAAATTCATCGAGCTTGGCGCGAGCCGCCGGCGGCCGGAAATGCGCGCGGCGTTGATCCGCCATGCGCACATAGCAGAGGGGCCGCTTGCGGATGCAAGC
>DASSJW010000055.1:0-4842 GCA_035690995.1 Xanthobacteraceae bacterium | reverse complement strand
CGGCTTTTCTTCGCTCGCGGCTGCCTCGATCTTCTTGCCGGAGGCCTTCCGCTTCACCAGTTTGCGCAGGGCCGTCTCGTACCGGTCGGTGAATTTCTTCGGATCGAAATGCGCCGCCTTGGTATCGAGAATATGTTCGGCAAGCCTGATCATGTCCCGCGCAATGCGCGGGTTCGGAATGTCGGAGAAATATGCCTTTTCGTCGCGTACCTCGTAGGCGTAGCGCAGCGTGACTCCCAGCAAACCTTTCCCGAGCGGTTCCAGCGCAATGATGTGCTCGCGATGCGCCATCACGATGCGGGCAATCGCAACGCGATCCTTGTCCCTCATGGCATCGCGAATGACCGTGAAGGCTTCGGCCCCGGCTTTGCCGCGCGGAGCGATGTAATAGGGCTTGTCCAGATATCGCTGGTCGATTTCGGCGGCCGGCACGAAGGCGTCGATGTCGACGGTGTGGGTGCTCGCGACCTCGACGGCATCCAATTCCTCCTGGTCGACCTCGACGTATCGCCCCTTGCTCAGCTCATAGCCGCGACCCTTGTCCTCCTTCTCCACCACCCTGCCGGTTTCTTCGTCCACCATCTGTTGGCGCAACCGATGGCCGGTCCTCCTGTTAATCTGGTGAAAGTGAGTTTTTTCCGATTCCGAGGTCGCCGGAAAAAGCTCGATGGGACAAGTGACCAGCGACAGCCGAAGATGTCCCTTCCAATATGCGCGCGGGGCCATGTGCACCTCCTCGACCGGTCTCCTGCCTGCGATCGGTAAAGCCAACGGGAGCTTGGGAAATTCGTTCCCCCGGGGCTCCTTCCACGGCTGGCAAGCTGCAGCGTGCCGGCGTTTTTGCCGGTGCCGGGCCGCAGCGGCACCGGGGTGAGCCCGTCATCGTTCACAACAACGTTGCCCTGAAACCGAAAGCGCCGTCGAGCGTTCTTGTGGGGCTGCGGCGCAAGAGTGAAAGCGTAGAGTGGTTGCGATGCGGGACGAACTCGTGACGGTTCTGGAAGCCCTGCGCCGTGCGCAGGCCGAACTGGCCTTCTATCTCGACTCTGCCGATCGCAACGCAGAACTGACGATCGCCAAGCTGGTGGGCATCCTGGATCGACGCGATGTGGTCGGGGCCGCGCGGCTGCTCGGGGCGGCCGACATTTCCAGCTCGGCCGCCGTGCCGGCCCCGGAACGTGAGTTCGCGCGAGCGAGTTGAGCGGTCCGATGCAGCCTTAGCCCGTATCCGGCAGCGCCCGCGGATCCGGACAACGGCGACCCGGAGGTGGCGTCTGGCTGCACGGCGTCTGTTATTTCGGCCGCGGCTCCTTGAGCCGGCTTCCAGGCTCGACCCATCGTCCGGTGCGTTTGGCCTCCACCGCTTCGACTAAAGTAAGTGCAGCGTTCTTGACCTCGGCCTGGAAAGCCAGATCTCGATCGAGCGCTTCGTGGCTGGTCGCGTATGGCTCGAAATAGCCGATGTAACCGTCGACCTCGGCGTTCGAACCGGCGACCACCATGTGCATGTCCTTCGCCCAATCCGCGAGTGCGCGGCGCAACGCTTCAGCGCCCACCGTGTCGCCATGCGCCACGACCGCGAACAGGCGGCCGGCGAGGTGGCGTGGATAAGGCCAGCCTTCGAGCTCCAAGGCCTTGGCCTCCGCCGCTACCTTGCCATGGGTCGAGCTCGGATCGGGATTGCCGCCGTCGGCACAAACCAGGCGGTCCATCATGGCCTTGAGCGGGCCGGGAGCTTGGTACCAATTGACCGGTGTCACCACCAGTATCCCATGCGCGGCCACCCAAAGCGGATAAATCTCATTCATCCAGTCGTGCACCTGCCCGAGCGAATAATTCGGGTAGCAGCTGCATGGCCAATGGCACAACGCCATCGATGTGGACACGCAAGACTTGCAGGGATGGATTGTTTTGCCGAACTCCGATGTGGTGCGGCTGAGGTCGAGGATTTCGACTTCGAATCCGGCGTGCGCCTTGAAGGTCTCGTGGGCGATCTCGACCAGACGCCAGGACTTCGACATTTCGCCAGGACAGGTGTGCTCGGTGCGCGACGAGCCATTGACGATGAGGACGCGCGGCGGTCCCGCCGGATCATCGTGACGACGTTTGGCGGCTTCGATGGCGTCGTGTGCGTTCACCCAATCGATGGCGATGTCGTAGTCGGGGTCGGCAAAGCCGGGGCCGGCCTTGCGGGTGACCGGCGCCTTTCGACCGTCGTGATAGGCATCCCAGGCGGCATCGGTAATGGCCTGCAGCTCGCGCTGCAAAGGCGCAAAGACGGGATCCGCGAACGCCGACTTGAAGCGCTGCTCGAATGTCGGGCGCTCCAGCTGGCGGGGCGGCATTCCCTTGCGGACGGCGGGCTGGGACATGGGCCCCTCCTGATGTGTCGGGCGGCATGGCCCTGGTCCATTTCATCAGCGCTGGGAGGAAGACGGACGGCCCTGATTTGTTCCCGCCACAGCAGGCCCGACCGCAAAATTGCGCCGGCGCGTGAACCGCCCTCGATATGCGGGACAGGCTTAACGCGTTGTGCCGCCCGCCGCCAAAGGAGGGACGAAACGGCGATACGAATGAAGTGATGCGGGTGCGGCTTCGGCGGTGCCGGAGGTCAGTCTGACCTGTCGGCGGCTACACCGCTTCGCGCAGCTTCACCGCGCCTTCCAGATCCACGGAGACGAGCTGCGAGACCCCCCGCTCCGCCATGGTGACCCCGTAGAGCCGGTTCATCCGCGCCATGCTGATCGGGTTGTGGGTGATGATCACGAAGCGGGTGTCGGTCGCACGCGTCATCTCGTCGAGCAGGTCGCAGAAGCGATCGACATTGTGATCGTCGAGCGGGGCATCGACCTCGTCGAGCACGCAGATCGGCGCCGGGTTGGTGAGGAACACGGCGAAGATCAGCGCGAGCGCGGTGAGCGCCTGCTCTCCGCCGGAGAGGAGGGACAACGTGGCCGGCTTCTTCCCTGGGGGTCTGGCGATGATTTCCAAGCCGGCTTCCAGCGGATCTTCGTGTTCGATCAGCTGCAGCTCCGCGGTGCCGCCGCCGAACAACTCGGTGAACAGATGCTTGAAATGGGTGTTGACCACCTCGAAGGAGGCGAGCAGCCGCTCGCGCGCCTCGCGATTGAGGTTCTGGATGCCCTGCCGCAGCCGCTTGATTGCTTCGACCAGATCGTCGCGCTCGGCGGTCAGCGAGCCATGCTGGGTTTCGACCTCGCGCAGTTCTTCCTCTGCGCGCAGGTTGACGGCGCCGAGCCGCTCGCGGTCGCGCCGCAGCCGCTCGAGATTGGCTTCCACTTCGGCCACCTCGGGTAGCGCCTTGCTCGGATCGATGGCGGCCAGGTGGGCAACCTCCGCCGGCTCCACCTCGAGCATCTCCTGGATCTCGTGAGCGACGTCCGCGAGGCGGCGTTTGCCGCCTTCGAAGCGTTCCTCCGCGCGCGCGGCATCCTCGCGGGCGGTGCCCATGGCTTCCAGCGCCGCGCGGGCGGCCCGATCGGCTTCGGCCAGCGCGTTCTCGCCCGCGGCCAGGTGATCGGCCGCGGCGCGGCGCGCGTTCTCCGCCGTCTCGATCTCGCTGATCAGCGCGAGGCGCTTTTCTTCGAACAGGCGCGGGGCGTCTGCGAGGCCGGCACGTTCGCTCGTTGCCTCTTCGACGCGGGCGTCCAGCGTCTTGAGCTGCGAGGCCGCGCTGTCGTTGCGGCCGCTCCAGGCTTGTCGCTCGGCGGCGATCGCGGCCAGCCGGCGCGCGGATATCTCCGCTTCGCGCGCCAGCGCCTGCGCTTCCGCGCGCACTTCGGCGAGCCGGGTGCGGTGGCTTTCGATCTCGCCGCGAACGCTGGCGAGTCGCGCCTCGATATCCGCCGCCGGCGGCAGTCCGGCGAGCGCGCGGTCCGCGTCGTCGCGCGCCGTGGCAGCCTCGTCACGGCTCGCGGTCAAACGGGCAAGCGCCTCGCCCAACGCCGAAAGCCGCGCGGCGTTACGCGCCATCTCACGTTCGGCCTCGGCAAATCGATCCCGTGCCGCGTGCGCTTCGTGCTGGAGCGTGCGCCAGCGGGCGCGGGCCGCGGCCTCCGCCTCGGCGGCGGACGTGACATCGGTCTCGGCGGCCGTCACCGCCATTTGTTTCGTATCGACCTCCCGGCGCAGGGCGTCTAGTTCCGCCTCGATATCGGTAAGGCGGTTCTTGCCGGCCAAACGGCGCGCGGCGCCGGTCGGCGCATTGGCGGCGACCGAGAATCCATCCCAGCGCCAGAGATCTCCCTCGCGCGAAACCAGCCGTTGACCCGGTTTGAGCTGAGCGGCGAGGTGTGCGGCCTGCTCGCGCTCGATCACGCCGATCTGCGCAAGACGTCGTGCCAGCTCTTGCGGCGCTTTGACATGCTCGCCCAGCGCTTCGACGCCGTCCGGAAGCGCCGGGTCGGTGGGATCGATGGCTGCGCCCGCCCAGCGCATGGGCGCGGACGGATCGATGGGCGCTTCGAGGTCATCGCCCAGGGCGGCACCGAGAGCCGCTTCGTAGCCCTTGTCGACGCTGAGTGCATCGATGACCGCCGGCCAGAGATTCTTGGTGTCGATGTGCAGAAGCTTGGCCAAAGTCTTGGCCTCGGTGTCCAGGCGCTGCGCGCGGCGCTCGGCTTCGGCAAGTGGTCGTCGCGCGACGTCGAGCGCCTGGCGGGCGGCGGAATGCGCGGCCTCGGCGCGCAGCGCGGCCGCTTCGGCCTCGGCCACCGCGGCCTCGGATGTTTCGGCCGCGGCGGCGAGCGTCGCCAGATCGGCACGTTGGGCGCCTTCGATCTGCGCGAGCTCCGCCGCGACGGCGACGATCTCGTCGGTCAG
>DASSJW010000054.1:0-2026 GCA_035690995.1 Xanthobacteraceae bacterium | reverse complement strand
ATGTCACGTGGGTCAACGAGATAGCACTGATTTTCCAGGGACAAAGCCAGCCTCAAATGCGAAAGCGTGTCCGCACAAAGACTTAGCAAAACCCCGATCCACTGCTACGATAGCCTTGATTGCCCCTAACATGACAAGAATTGGAAGAAAGCGCTC
Organism: Xanthobacteraceae bacterium; assembly: GCA_035690995.1. Taxonomy (GTDB): domain Bacteria; phylum Pseudomonadota; class Alphaproteobacteria; order Rhizobiales; family Xanthobacteraceae; genus VAZQ01. The sequence continues at coordinate 1,870 of DASSJW010000054.1, read as the reverse complement.
CATGAATACCAGAGCGGCCTCCGAACATCCGCCGCAGGCGGAGCCGACACTGCGCGCCATTGCCATGCCGGCTGACGCCAATCCCCATGGCGACATTTTCGGCGGTTGGCTGCTGTCGCAGATGGATCTCGCCGGCGGCACGGCGGCCACGCGGCGAGCGAAAGGCCGCACCGCCACGGTGGCGATCACCGCGATGACCTTCCATCGCCCCGTCTTCGTCGGCGACGAGGTGACCTGTTATGCGGAAATCATCAAGGTGGGGACGACGTCGATCACGGTAAAGGTCGAGAGCTGGGTGCGGCGGGGCACCGGCGAGGAGCATATCGCGGTCACCGAGGGCATCTTCACCTATGTCGCCGTCGGCTCCGATCGCCGGCCGCGTCCGGTGCCGGCGGAAAGCTGACGGCGCTGCGCACGCGAAATAAACGCTCGCCTGGCAGCCGCCCGGCGTTGCGCCCGCATTCATCGTCATTCATGGCGCGGCCGCTCCGGCTCTCGAGAAACGCTCCGTCCGCGGTGTTCGTGCCGTCAGGGCGAGAAGCTCCTTCGCGGCGGCAATCGGCACCGGTGGTTTTCGTGTCCCGGTGCCTGGCCGCCTTATGGCCCCAGGAAGTAATCCTGCGGATCCAGCCAGGACGGCGTCTGCAGGTTGAAATACGTCTGGACCATGCGCTCGGCGGAGGTGAGTGCTCCCTCAACCCAGCCCTGCTGGTTGGCATAGGATTCCCCGCAGATATGCACCGGAACCGAGGCGACCGGCTGGCGCAGGCGCGGGAGCGTCTCGGCGACGTTGAGCCCGTGCCGCCAGAAGTGCCATCCGGCGCCGTACGGATCTTCGGCCCAATCCTTGACGAGGGGAAGGCGTGGCTCTGGAATTTGATCCGACGGCAGTTGGTGCATCTCCGCGAGCAACGCTTGCAGCGTCAAGGTAAAATCTTTCGGCGCCACCAACGCCTGCAGCTTGGCCGCCGCCGCGGCGTCGATCCCGAGGAAAGCCGTATCGGCTTTGATCGGATACTTGTTCAAGCGTTTCTCCTCCGAATAGAGCCCGTCCCAGAAGCTTTGGGTACGGCCGTCCGCGTATGTTGCCAGCATCAGCGATTTCGGCTTTTCGTCATTCCCCGAATGCATGTAGTAGACTTGGCGTACCGGCAGGTCGGTCGTTGATCGCCCCGCGGTGAGTCCGATGTCCTTCCACCAGGGCCTGTCATAGATGACGAGCGTCTTGTAAGCCGGCATTGGCATCACCGCCCTCAGCAAATCCCGGACCTCCGGACTGTTCAGCATCGGCGTCGATTGCGCCACGAGCTCGAGTGAGCGCTGCGGCATCGCGAGGATGAGCGCCTTGGCGCGATAACGACGGGTTAAATTGCTCCGCTCGTCCTGGACGTCGAGATCGATCACCGTGCTGCCGTCGATTTGCTTGGCGGTGAACGTCGTCAGGCGGTGCTGCATATAGATCTTGCCGTGGGCGTCCGTGAATCGCTTGGCGAGCTTCTCGGGCAGCCTCTGGTAACCCTCGGTCAATCGGAGATACTTCGCATCGCGCGGGAAGTCGATGAGGAGATATTCGAACGCCTCCGCACAATTCCAATTGTCCACCAGCGACTCGTAGCCGCCGCCGTCATAGAGCAACGCATAGGCCTCGCTCGACAGCACCGGCGGGTTGCCCGCTGCGGCGCTGTTTTTCGAGAGCAGTACGTTCCACAAACCCCAATTGTAGAGATGGTCGCCGTTCCACATCGTGGTCTGCTTGACTTGCTCCCACTCCCGCGGCGTCAGCTTCGTCGCGTTCGGGATGACGGTCTCGATTGCCTTGACCAGGAGATCTCCGGGACCGTGGCCTTGCTCACCGGGCAGCAGCCGGTAG
>DASSJW010000053.1:0-3483 GCA_035690995.1 Xanthobacteraceae bacterium | reverse complement strand
TTCGTCCGCGCCGCGCACCGTCTCATAGACGCCGGTGGCGAAATCGACCGCATCCACCGAGCGTTCGCCGCCCGGCCCCCGCAGGATCACCTGCGCGGCGAGCGCCGCCATCACCGTCGGCCAGTCGGCGGCCGGATCAGAGAGGGCAAGGCTTCCGCCCAGGGTGCCGCGGGTGCGCACGGCGCGATAGGCGAGGCTCGCCGCGACGTCCGGCATGAGGCCGCGCGACGGGTCGGGCACCAGACCGTCCTCGATCGCCGCGTGGGTGACGCAGGCGCCCAGCACCACGTGATGGGATGTCTCGGATACCGCACGCAGCTCGTCCAGGCGTGCGATGTCGATCAGCAGATCGGGCGCGGCCACCCGCAGGTTCATCATCGCGACGAGCGACTGCCCGCCGGCCATGACCTGGGCCTCGACCTGGGCGTCGCCCGCGGCCGCGGACAAAATGCCGACCGCCTCGGCGAGGCTCTTCGGCCGGACATACTCGAAAGCCGCAGGCTTCATGCCGCTCTTTCACTCTCACATGACGACGGTCGGCGGACGCCGACAAGGCTGCGGCGCTGGCCGCATTTGAAGCCCGGCTCAATGTAGTATCAACAATATGCGGCGGGAGCGATGGGTGCTGACGCCGGCTTGCGCGACAGCCGCAACCTGCAGGCGTCCGGCAAAGCATTGCAATTTCCTTGCGCGGGGCGGAAGCAAGCTGCCGCTCCCGACCGCAGCATGCGTCGGCGCGCGGCTCTTGCTTGCCGTTGAAACCTGCAGGCGTGCGACTAAAAGCGGCAGCAAGAGCGAGCGCGATCGGTTAGGCTGATGCCGGCTGGACTTTGGCGCAGGCGATCGCTGTCCGCCATCGAAGATCGATAGCACCGAGAGGGAAGTATCATGGCGTCCAAATTGTCCCGGCCCACGCGGCGCGACGTTGTGCTCGCAGGGTCAAGCCTGCTCGTCATGGCGCCCCACGTGGCGCGCGGGCAAGCCGCGGAGCCGGTCCGTTTCAGCCTGGAATTTCGCATCTACGGCGGCAATGCGCCGCTCTTTCTCGGCGCCGAGAGCGGGATTTTCCGCGACCAGGGCATCAACGTCACCATGGACGGCTCGGGCGGATCGGTCGAGTCGGTCACGCGCGTAGCCACCGGCACGCATCCTTTCGGCCTCGCCGATCTCAGCACGCTGGTCGAGTTCGCCGCACGCAACCCTAAGGAAGCGCCGAAGCTCATCATGACCGTGTTCGACAAGTTTCCCGCCGTCGTGCTCAGCCTCAAGCGCAAGCCGATCAAGACCCTGCAGGAGATGGTCGGAGCCCGCATCGGCACCGGCAGCGTGGATGCCGGTTCGAAGATCCTGCCGGCACTGCTCGCGCTCAACAACATCGATATCAAGTCGATCAACCGCACCACGATCGACGTCAAGCTGCGCGACACCATGCTGATCAAGGGCGAGGTCGACGCTGTCGTCGGCTTCGACTACACCATCATCTTCAACCTGATGGAAGCCGGGCTGAAGCTCGAGGATATCACGTTGCTCTATTTCGCCGATTTCGGCTTCAACTTCTGGGGCAATTCGCTGATTGCGAACCCCGCGGTGGTCGAAAAGAACCCGGACTTGGTGCGCCGGGTCGCGCTTGCCGTCGCGCGCTCCTGGGCCGCGGCGGCCAAGGACCGCGCCGCCGCGATCCGCGCGGTGACCAAGCGCGACGGCTTGCTCAAGGCCGAGACCGAGCGCGCCCGCATGGACTGGGTGCTCGACAAGCTAGTGCTGACGCCGAGCGTCCGCCAGAACGGGATCGGCAACATGGATCAGCAGCGGATGGAGCGCGGCATCAACGTGATCAAGGAAGGCTTCCAGCTCTCCACCGCGCCGACCATGGAGCAGATCTACGACGGCCGGTTCCTGCCGCCCGCCGCCGATCGAAAGCTGGCGTAGGCGGTCGCGGGGATATGCCGAAATCCACCGACGGCTTCAGCGCGGAGGCTCCGGCCAAGTTCGTCGAGATGGATGCCGTCGCGCTGCGTTACGGCGGTCCGGAAGGCACGCTCGCGCTCGACGGCACGACGCTCAACGTCGCCCGCGGCGAATTTGCCGCGGTGGTCGGGCCCTCCGGGTGCGGCAAGTCCTCGCTGATGAAGCTCGTCACCGGCCTGTTGCCGTGCACCGCCGGATCGATCCGCGTCGCCGGCATGCAAGTCGATGGCCCGCTCAAGATCGTGGGCATGGCATTTCAAAATCCGACATTGCTGCCGTGGCGCAATACCTTGCTGAACACGATGCTGCCGCTCGAGATCGTGCGGCCGCATCGCCATCGCCTGCGCCAGTTCAAGGACAAATACGTCGCGCAGGCCAAGGAGCTGCTGGCGGCGGTCGGGCTTGCCGGTTTCGAGGACATGCAGCCATGGATGCTGTCGGGCGGCATGCAGCAGCGCGCGAGCCTGTGCCGCGCGCTCATCCACGACCCGCAACTGCTGATGCTGGACGAGCCGTTCGGCGCGCTCGATGCCTTCACCCGCGAGGAGCTGTGGGGGGTGCTGCAGAAGCTGTGGCTGGACCGCAAGTTCACTTGCGTGCTGGTGACCCACGACCTGCGCGAGGCCGCCTACCTGGCCGACGTCATCTACGTCATGAGCGCGCGGCCCGGCCGCATCGTTGCGACCCACCGCGTGGCGCTGCCGCGGCCGCGCACGGTGGAAAGCACGTTCGAGAAGTCCTTCGTCGACCTCGTGCACGCCATACGGACCGAAATTTCCCGCGTGCGCGACGAAGCCGGCCTGGCGGCGCGGGCAAAGGCCGTCTGACATGAAGGCCGCCTGACATGACGCCGCGCAATTGGCGCCGCCTCAATGCCGCGATGCCATGGCTGGTCATCATCGGCCTCCTTATCGTGTGGCAGGCCGTCGTCGAGATCTTCGACATCGCCGCGTTCGTGCTGCCGGCGCCGACGGCAGTGTGGGCGGCGTTCCTGGAATATCGCGATGCCATCCTTCACAACGCGATGTTCACGCTGAAGAACACCATGTTCGGGTTCGCGCTCGGGATCGTGGTGGGCGTGATCCTCGGCGTTCTCATCGGCTCCTTCCGCCTGGTCTATAGCGGCCTCTACCCGCTGCTGATCGGCGTCAACTCCGTGCCCAAGGCGGCGGTCGTGCCGATTCTGGTGCTGTGGCTCGGGATCGGAACGGCGCCCGCGATCGCCACCGCGTTTCTGCTGTGCTTCTTTCCCATCGCGGTGAACGTGGCCACCGGGCTCGCCACCGTCGAGCCCGAGCTCGAGGATGTCCTGCGCTCGCTCGGCGCCAGCAAGCTCGACATCCTGCGCAAGGTGGGGCTGCCGCGGTCGATGCCTTATTTCTTCGCGTCGCTGAAGGTCGCGATCACGCTCGCCTTCGTGGGCACGGTGATTTCCGAAACCTTGGCGTCGAACGACGGCATCGGCTACCTGATGCTGCAGGCCTCTTCGCAATTCCGCGTGCCGCTGATGTTCGC
>DASSJW010000052.1:0-4556 GCA_035690995.1 Xanthobacteraceae bacterium | reverse complement strand
TTGCCAGCCGAAACGTTCCACCAGCAAGCCCCAGATCCCTTTGGGCGCAAACAGCATCACCGCGATGGCGACGGCGCCGAGCATCAGGAGGTAGAGGCTGCCGAGATCGGCTAGCGTCTGCCGCAGCAGGAAAAACACGATCGTACCGATGATCGGCCCCTCCACCCGTCCGATGCCGCCGATCACGGTGATGAAGATGACGAACGCCGTCCAGTCGTTGACGCTGAAGGCGGTATCGGGGGAAATCCGCAGCTTCTGCAGGAAGATCAGGGCACCGACCATCGCCGTGCCGAACGCGGTCAGGATATAGACGACGAGCTTGGTGCGGGTGACATCGACCCCATTCGATCGCGCCGCCAGTTCGTTGTCACGAATTGCGGTGAGCGCAAGACCATAGCGAGACCGCAGCAGCAGCACGATCGCGGCGAGCACCAGGACCACGAGGGCCAGCGCGACCCAATAGATCAGGAACTCCCGCATCTGCCGGCTCGAGGCCATCGACGTCACCATCCCGGCCGGCAGGCTGATGCCGGAGCCGCCGCCGAGAGCGGATATCTGCGATGAAATGAGCCGGAAGACCTCGGCGATAACCCAGGTGCCGATGGCGAAGTAGTGGCCGCGTAGCCGAAACATGAGACCCGCCACCGGCAGCGCGACGAGCGCCGCGATCACGCCCGCGACCGGCACGGCGACGAGCGGATGCATCCCGAAGAGAATGGTCGCTGCAAACAACACATAGCCGCCGAGCCCGACATAGGCTTGCTGACCGACCGAGACCAACCCGGCATATCCTGCCAACAGGTTCCAAAGGCTCGCGAGCGCCACATAGGCATAGATCTCGGACAACAGCCGCAGATCGTCGCGGCCGCCCCAGGCCGGCGCCGCCGCGAGTGCGACCAATGCGATGACGAACCCCGCCATGCCGATCTGGCTCGAGCGGCTGGCATGCTCGACGCGGAATGGCGTGCTCATCCCTGCACCTTCGGAAACAGACCCTCGGGCCGCACCGCCAAAATGAGGAGAAAGGCGAGATGCCCGGCCAGCAGTTGCCAGCCCGGATCGATCTGCGCGCCGATCGCTTGTGACACCCCGAGAATGATGCCGCCCGCGAGCGTGCCCCACATGCTGCCGAGGCCACCGATGATGACGGCCTCGAAGCCGAAGATCAGCCGGGCGGGCCCGATTGCCGGGTCGAAATTGGTACGCACGGCGAGAAAAACGCCGGCGACTGCGACGACCGCGAGCGACAGCGCCATGGCCAGCGCAAAGATGTGGCGATTGTCGAGGCCCATCAATTGCGCCACGGACTGATCGTCCGACGTCGCGCGAAAGGCCCGGCCCAGCGCGGTGCGATAGAACAGCAACTGCAGGCCGGCGATGACGGCAACGGCGACCACGAATTGCAGCAGGGGAAGGACGCCAATCCAAACGCCCTCCCCGATCTGGAAGCTTGCGACTTCGATGGCTCCGGCCTTGAGCCGGCGGCTGTCGGCCGTGAACAGCTCCAACAGCGCGTTCTGAATAATGACGGAGAGGCCGAAGGTCACCAGCAGCGGCGGCAGGACGTCGTCACCGAGCGTGCGGTTGAGCAGGCCCCGCTGCAGCCCATAGCCGATCACCGCCATGATCGGCACGACGACCGCGATCGCGAGCAAGGGATTGAGGCCGAGCGTGTCCGTCGTCATCAGCGCGATATAGGCGGCGAGCACGATCAAATCGCCATGCGCGATGTTGACGAGGCGCATCACGCCGAAGATCAGGGCAAGCCCGGCGGCAAACATGGCGTAAAGCCCGCCGATCAGCACGCCTTGAATGATGATGTTGATCCATTCCATCGCGGTTACGTTCTCAGAGACTCCCTTGCTCCGGCGCTACGCCCCGAAATAGGCGGCCGAGATCGCTTCCCGGGTCAGCGTTCCGGCCGAGCCGGTGAGCGCCACGCGCCCCTCCTGCAGACAGTAGACATGGTTGGCCGCCGCGAGCGCCTGCACGATGTCCTGCTCCACGATAACGAGCGAGCTTCCTTCGGCGACGATCGCCGGCAGGCGGGCATAGACTTCACGCACCACGATGGGCGCCAGGCCGAGGCTGATCTCGTCGCACAGGAGGAGCTTGGGGTTGGACATCAGCGCGCGTCCAATGGCGACCATCTGCTGCTGGCCGCCGGACAGCGAGGTGCTCGGCAGGCGGCGCCGCTCGCCCAGCACCGGAAACAAGTCGTAGATGCGCGCCAGAGTCCACGGGCCCGGCCGGCCCACCTGCCCCCCAATGAGCAGATTCTCGTCGACCGAGAGCGAGGCAAACAACCGGCGTCCCTCGGGTACGAGCGCGATCCCGCGCCGGACCACCGCGTGCGCAGGTTGATCTCCGATCGGCTCGCCGTCGAACAGGATGCGGTCACGACCCGACCTGATGGCGCCGGCGATGCATTTGAGCAGCGTCGATTTGCCGGCACCGTTGGCGCCGATGACGGCAACCACTTCGCCCGGCGCCACGCTGAGCGCAACGCCGAACAGCGCCTGAAAGTCGCCGTAGAAGGCGTCGAGCGCCCGCACGTCGAGGAGCGGCTCAGGCATCGGCGGGGATTCCCATATAGATTTCGCGGACCGCCGCCGACTTGATCACGGTCTTCGGCTCGCCCTCGCCGATGAAGCCGCCCCCATGCAGCACGAGCAGGCGATCGACCACCGCAACAAGCGCATGCACGACATGTTCGATCCAGATGATCGAGACGCCGCGGCGGTGGATATTGCGGATCAGGTCGACCAGAGCCGCGCATTCGTGCTCCGTCAGGCCCCCGGCAACCTCGTCGAGGAGCAGCAGCCGCGGCTGCGTTGCCAGCGCGCGGGCGAGTTCGAGCCGCTTGCGGTCGAGCAGCGTGAGCCGGCCCGCCGGCCGGTTGGCCTTGTCGGCGAGGCCGCATTGCTCGAGCAGCTCAACGCAGCGCGGATAGGTGTCGCGCTCGCGGTGCCCGCCGCCGAACGCCGCCGCCACAACCAGGTTCTCGAACACGGTCATGCCGTTGAACGGCTGCGGAATCTGGAACGACCGGCCGATGCCCATGCGGCAGCGGCGTGCCGGGGCCAGCCGCGTGATATCGCTGCCGGCGAAGACGACGCGCCCAGCGTCGGGCCGCACCATACCGCTCGCAATGCCGAACAGCGTGGTTTTGCCGGCACCGTTTGGGCCGATGATGCCGAGAGCCTCGCCCTCGGCAACCGCGAGATCGATCGCCTGCGCCACGATCACTGCGCCGAAGCGCTTCGAGACCTTATCGAAGGCGAGGATTGGGGGCATGTGCCATTCAACCGCGCGATGAGTCTTCGTCCGCCGCAGCGCGCGACCGCAGGCGTCGCTGCATCATCGGTCGTCATCCCCGCGCAAGCGAGGATGACGATTTCAGAACCCGCGGTTCAGGGCAGCATGGGTCCCCGCTTGCGGGGCAACGACCTCTCGACCGAAGCTGCAACATCAGGACAGCCGCTTCACGACAGCAACTGCAACTGTCCACCGACCGGAATCTCCGGCGCGGTCTTGTTGGTCGTGATGACCAGATCGAACTTGTCGGCTTTGCGCTGCCACTGCCCGGCGACGAGCGGCGTCTTGGTCACGTTCTTCACCGGCTGGCCGGTCCATTTCACCGGGCCGACGATGGACTTGTAGTCGGTCGCCACGATCGCATCGAGGATGGCCTTCGGCTCCAGCGTCTTGCTGCGCTTGAGCACGTCGATTGCGACCTCGAACAGCGCGTGCTGAAAGCCGATCGGCTGGGTCCACGGCCGTTTGGTGGCGCCCACATAGGCGTCGGTAAGTTCTTTCGCGCTCTGGCCGGTGAGCCCGGACTTGAACGGATGGTTCGGTGTCCACCAAATCTCTGACGTGAGGCCGTTGCCGCGCGCGCCGAGGGAGTCGATGACCGAAGGGAACAGCAGCGCCTTGCCGATAGTGACGATCTTCGGCTTGAAGCCTTGCTGCGCCGCCTGCGACCAGAAGGTGGCGAAGTCGGGTGGGATCATGTTGCCGGTGACGATCTCCGCATTGACCGCCTTGAATGCCGAAATCTGCGACGTGAAGTCATTGTTCATGAGCTGATAGCGGCCGGGATCGGTGAGCTTGTAGCCCGCTTGCGCCAGCGCGGGCGGAAGGCCCCGCTGCGGATCGCCCCAGGCGTTGCCGTCGGCGTCGTTAGGGAAAAGGCCGCCCACGACCTTGTTGGTCGGGGCCGAATCCCACAGGGCGAGGAACGCGCCGATCACGTCCTCAAGACCCCAGAAGAAGTGATAGGTCCAGGTGAAGCCCTTGGCCGGATCGCCCTTACGGCCGAAAAAGTAGGGCTGCCAGGGACAATTGGTGGTGATGCAAGGCACCTCGTTGACCTCGGCCTGGTCGGCCACCGGATTGGTCGTATCCGGCGTTGCAGACGCGACGATGAGGTCGACCTTGTCGCCGAGGATCAATTCGGACGCGACTTCGGCGGCGCGGCTACCGCTGGACTGGCTGTCCTTGCTGATGATCTGAACCTGATAGGTACGGCCACCGCTCTGCAATCCCTTGGA
>DASSJW010000051.1:0-14691 GCA_035690995.1 Xanthobacteraceae bacterium | reverse complement strand
TGGCTACGTCACCGCTTACGCTCACGCCAAGGAGCTTCTGGTCAAGCGTGGTGACCAGGTCAAACGCGGACAGGTGATCGCGCGCTCCGGCCAGACCGGCAACGTCAACGCGCCGCAGCTGCATTTTGAAATCCGCAAGGGTGCGTCACCGCTCGACCCGACGCGCTTCCTCAACGGCGCCTAGCGGCGAATAAGCCGATCGCCGCGTCCCGGTTCACCGATTGCTATTCGCGCGTCAATCGGACCTCGAGACGACCCGCGAGATCCTGCACGTATTGCCACGCGACGCGCCCTGAGCGCGCTCCGCGAGTGGTCGCCCATTCGAGCGCCTCGGGGTGAACCTTCTCGCGCGGATGCTTGATGCCGAAATGGGCAATGTAGCCGTCGACCATCGCCAGGAACTCGTCCTGGCTGCAGCGGTGGAAGCCGAGCCACAATCCGAACCGGTCCGAGAGCGACACCTTTTCTTCCACTGCCTCTCCGGGATTGATCGCGGTCGAGCGCTCGTTCTCCATCATCTCGCGCGCCATCAGGTGGCGGCGGTTCGACGTGGCGTAGAACACCACGTTGTCCGGGCGCCCCTCGATGCCGCCTTCGAGCATGGCCTTGAGCGCTTTGTAGCTGGTGTCTTCCGCTTCGAAGGAAAGGTCGTCGCAGAAAACGATGAAGCGGTACGGCGCTCCCCGCATCAGCGTCATCAGGTCCGGCAGAGTTTCAATGTCCTCCCGGTGAATTTCGACGAGCTTGAGCAAGCCATCGCTTCGTTTTCCTGCCTGCGCCGCATTGACCGATGCATGCACGGCCTTGACCAGGGATGATTTTCCCATGCCGCGCGCACCCCACAGCAGCGCATTGTTGGCCGGCAGCCCGCGCGCGAACCGTTCGGTGTTCTCGAGCAACACATCGCGCATGCGGTCGATGCCCTTGAGCAGCGACATCTCGACGCGATTGACTCTTGCGACCGGAACCAGCTGGCGTTCGTCCGGATGCCAGGAAAACGCATCGGCCGCCGCAAAACGAGGCGCAGCCGGCGCGCCGGGTGCGAGCCGCTCAAGCGCGGCTGCGACGCGCTCCCATATGCCGTCCGAGCCCGCGGATGGCTTCGATATCCGGGGGCGCCGGGCGGATTTCGCTGCTGGTTTCTGGACGCGTTTGGCCATGGGATGCGGTCGGTGCGCCGCACCCTTACCGGGGCGCCGGGAAGCCCGCAAGATCGTCGTGCCAAAGGGCCGAATCGGGCGGATTCTCAAGGCAAGGCGACATTGCAATTGGGCCTGTGGCCGCTATAGTCCGCGCCGATTTCGAACCCCTGTGGCGGCGCGGGGCGATTGCGCGCGGAGTAAGAGCACAAAGGACCGAAGGATGTTCGTGACGCCCGCATTTGCTCAGGGAAACCCGCTCGGCGGCGACAGCATGTGGATGCAGCTGCTGCCCTTCGTGCTGATCTTCGTCATCATGTATTTTCTGATTCTGCGGCCGCAGCAAAAGCGCGCGAAGGAGCACCAGGAACTGGTCAAGAACTTGCGCCGCGGCGATACCGTTATTACGTCCGGCGGGCTGATGGGCAAAGTCACCAAGGTGGTCGACGACGATCAGATCGAAGTCGAGATCGCGGATGGGGTGCGGGTGCGCCAGGTGCGCTCGATGGTGTCGGGCGTTCGCGCCAAGGGCGAGCCGGTCAAGGACGAGGGTGGCTCGAGTTGATCGCCGGCTTGAAACCAGTCGGCGCGTGAACCGGGACGATCCATGCTTTATATTTCCAAGTGGAAAGCAGCGGCGATCCTGCTCACGGCATTGATCTGTTGCCTGCTTGCGGTTCCCAACTTCTTCCCGGAGAGCACGGTCAAGCGGTGGCCTGAATGGGCGCAACGCCACATCGTGCTCGGCCTCGACCTGCAGGGCGGCTCGCATATCCTGCTCGAGGTCGATGCCAACGATGTGCGCAGGCAGAAGCTGCTCGCGCTGCAAGACGACGTGCGCAGGGTCCTGCGCGAGGCGCGTATCGGTCTCACCCGCGCGCCGGTGGTCCGAGGCAATTCGGTCGAGGTCATTATCCGCGAGAGCGATCTGCAGCAGGGCCTGGCGAAGCTCAGAGAGCTGTCGCAGCCGCTTAGCGGCTTCCTCGGCAGCAGCGGCCAGCGCTCTCTCGATGTGGAGAATGTCGGGGGCGGGCTCGTCCGGCTCACCGTCACGGAGCCGGCGCTTCTCGAACGCATCCGCCAGGTCGTGGATCAATCGGTCGAGATCATCGGCAAGCGCGTCAACCAGCTGGGCCTGGTAGAGCCGTCCATCCAACGGCAGGGCAACGATCGCATCTTGGTGCAGGTGCCGGGTCTCGGAGATCCGCAGCAGCTGCTCGACATCCTCGGCAAGACCGCCAAGCTGACGTTCCGCCTCGTCGACACCTCGATGCCGGTCGAGCAAGCCCTGCAGGGGCGGCCGCCTCCGGACGCGGACATCGTCTATGGCTCGAAAGCCGAGAATCGGCAGCCCTACCTGCTGGAAAAGCGGGTGATCGTGTCGGGCGAGGAACTCACCGATGCACAGCCCGGCTTCGACCAGCGTACCAGCGAACCGATCGTGTCCTTCAAGTTCAACACGTCCGGCGCCCGCAAATTCGCCCAGGTCACCCAGGAGAACGTCGGACGGCCGTTTGCGATCGTGCTCGATGACGAGGTCATTTCGGCTCCCGTGATCCGCGAACCGATCCTGGGCGGAAGCGGTCAGATCTCGGGCAGCTTCACGGTGGAATCCGCCAACAACCTTGCCATTCTGCTGCGGGCGGGCGCACTGCCCGCGAAGCTGACGGTGATCGAGCAGCGCGTCGTGGGCGCGGGTCTGGGGCAGGATTCGATCGAGAAGGGCAAGCTCGCATCCTACTTCGGCGCCGCGCTCGTGGCCGTGTTCATGGTGGTGACTTACGGTCTGTTCGGCGTCTTTGCCACCGTCGCCGTCGCCGTCAACGTGGGCATGATCTTCGGTATCCTGTCCTTGCTCAACGCCACGCTCACTTTGCCCGGCATCATCGGCATCGTCCTCACCATCGGGATTGCGGTCGACAGCAACGTGCTCATCTACGAGCGCATCCGCGAAGAGGTCCGCACCGGCCGCACTCCCATCACCGCCATCGACGCCGGCTTCAGCCGGGCGCTTGCGACCATCCTGGACTCCAACATCACCACCTTCATCGCCGCTGCGGTCCTGTTCTTCTTCGGCAGCGGCCCGGTGCGCGGCTTCGCCGTGACGCTGGGCATCGGCATCGTGACGACTGTCTTCACCGCCTTCACATTGACGCGGTTGATCGTGGCCTGGTGGGTGAGGTGGGCACGTCCGCGGCAGCTGGCGATTTCATAGGCGGGAGCAGACGTGCGTCTTTATCATTCCATCCCGCTGCTGCGGATCGTTCCGGACGACACCAAATTCGATTTCATGCGCTTTCGGCGCATCAGCTTTCCCATCTCCGCTCTGCTGTCGATCATCGCGATTTCGCTCTATTTCTTTCACGGCCTGAATTTCGGCATCGACTTCGTCGGCGGTACGCTGATCGAGATCCAGTCGAAGAGCGGACCGGCCGATCTCGCCAAGATGCGAACCACGCTGAGCGGGCTCGGGCTGGGCGACGTACAGCTGCAGGAGTTCGGCGGCCCCACCGACGTCCTCATCCGTGTCGCGCAGCAGCCGGGCGGCGAACAGGCGCAAACCGCCGCTATCGCCAAGGTCCGGGAAGCGCTTGGCAACGAAGTGGATTACCGCCGAGTCGAGGTGGTCGGGCCGCGCGTGTCGTCGGAGCTGCTGGCGAAGAGCACGATCGGGCTTGGGCTCGCGATCTTTGCGATCTTGGTCTATCTCTGGTTCCGCTTCGAATGGCAATTCGCGCTCGGCGCCATGATCGCGAACGTGCACGACCTCGTGCTCACGATCGGTTACATGTCGCTGACGCAGATCGATTTCGATCTGTCGAGCATCGCGGCCCTGCTGACCATCCTCGGCTATTCGCTCAACGATACCGTGGTCATCTACGACCGCATCCGCGAAATGCTGCGCCGGTACAAGCGCATGCCCATGCCGGATCTGCTCAATATCTCGGTCAATTCCACGCTGTCGCGGTCCATCATCACCCACGTGACGGTGACGCTCGCGCTTTTGGCGCTGCTGCTTTTCGGCGGGCACGCCATTCACAGCTTTGTCGCGACCATGATCTTCGGTGTGGTGCTGGTCGGCACCTACACTTCCGTGTTCATTGCTGCTCCGATCCTGATCTATCTCGGCGTCGGCACGACGCGGATGGAGGCAGCGGAAACGGCGGAGAAGCGTCCCCCGCGCCCATGATCGCGTGCGGCGGGAAACGGGCCGCTCAAGCCGAGCATGCCCATGCAGCGCGCATTCGCCCATTGCGAGACACTGGTCCGCGCGGCTGACAGGGACCGTTTCCTGGCGACTCTCTTCGCCCCGCCCGGACGGCGTGGGGCATTGTTCGCGCTCTACGCCTTCAACCTTGAGATCGCGCGGGTGCGCGAGGTCGTGCGCGAGCCGGTATCCGGTGAGATCCGGCTGCAATGGTGGACCGATCTGCTATGCGGCGCGGGCAGGGGAGAGGTCGAAAGCCACCCGGTGGTGTCCGCCTTGCTGGCGACCGTGGCGCGCTATGGCTTGCCGCCGCAACGACTGCAGTCGATCGTCGAGGCGCGCAGATTCGACCTCTACGACGAGCCGATGGCGACCCTCGCCGACCTCGAAGCGTATGCCGACGGCGCGTCCGCTAACCTCATCGCCCTTGCCGTCCAAATTCTGAGTGGCGACGACGGGGCCGGTCTCGGCGCCCTTTGCCATCATGCCGCCTGTGCCCACGCCATTGCCGGCCTGCTCAAGGCGTTTCCGTTCCACGCCGCGCGCGGTCAGCTTTTCGTGCCGATCGAACTGCTCGACCGGTACGGGGCCGATCGCCAGGACGTCATGGCGGGGCGGACGACGCCGCAATTGCGCTCGGCGCTGGCCGATCTGCGTGGCTGCGCTCGGCGCCATCTCCGCCATGCCCAGGACTTGGCGGACACCGCGCCGCCCGCCGTCCTGCCTGCGCTGTTGCCGATGGCGCTCGTGGGACCGACGCTGGCGCGCATGGAGCGGCGCGGTTACGACCCGTTCGTGCCGGTCGAGATCGCGCCATGGCGGCGGCAATGGCTGATCTGGCGGGCGGCGAGGCGGCCGGGGCGCATCTTTCGCTAGAAGGCAAATCGGTCGCGCAGATTGCGTCGGCCGGCGACGATGCGGGCGACGACGGTGCGTTCCTGCTCGCTTGCAATCAGGGGGTCGATCAGGTCGACCTGGTTCATGGCTACGAGCTGAAGGATTTCACTGCGTACCTCGCCCGATGCGGCGCGGGGCAATTCCTCGATCACCTGCAGATGCTCCGGCGCCCGCGGCGTGGGCGGTAACGCTGCCGCGGGTGCCGTCTCGGTGGCGATGAATTCGCGCAAGCTGTCCTCGGTCAAGCCGAGGCTGGCCTCGACGAACGCATAAAGCCCGGTCCCCACCCGACGGTCGGGAAACGCCACGACGACGGTCTCGCGAACCTGCGGGTGCGCCTTGAGGCGGGCTGCGATGCGGGGCGCGTCGTGGACCAGCCGGGTCCCGCCGCCTTCGCGATCGGTGAAGCGCAGCACGCCGCGGGTGAGCCAGTAATAGACCCGCTTGCCGCTCGCCATCCACACCCGGGTCAGCAGGCTCTTCTTTGCGAGCACACGCTGCTCCGTCGCCGTGAGTGCGTCGGGGGCATACCGCCGCTTGTGCTTGAGCAGGTGCCGTAGGTCCTCATAGGCGGCGATGCGGAACAGCCAGGTACGGCGCGAGAAAAGGGCCGCGAGCTGGAAATCGGTGAGATAGGCTTGTCCGTCGCGCCCCCGCAGCCAGTTCTGTTCCTTGGCAAGGTCGTTGTGGCAGATGCCGGCGCGATGCAGCTTCCGTAACGCGGCCTTGGCCGAGCGAAAGAACGCGGTGTCGCCATGCGGTTTGGCGATGTGGAGCGGTAACCCGTCGATCCAGCCGCGCACCAGCGCGCGGCGGGCGG
Source organism: Xanthobacteraceae bacterium (assembly GCA_035690995.1). Lineage (GTDB taxonomy): Bacteria > Pseudomonadota > Alphaproteobacteria > Rhizobiales > Xanthobacteraceae > VAZQ01. Next base: position 8,627 of record DASSJW010000051.1, on the reverse strand, counting down.
TGAACAGGAGGGGCGGCGCAATGCCGAGCTTGTCCGCGGCCATGAGCGCTCGTCGCTCGCGCCCGAGCAGGTGGCGCGCCAGTATGAAACTCCACCACGGAACTTCGTCGATCCGACGCAGCACCGCCTCCGCCTCGCCGGTGGGCGTGGCAAAGCGACCGCGTTCCACGGTCGAGAGCAGATCGCGCTTGAGCACCACGCCGCTCGTCCAGCGGCTCTCGATTTCGCTCGGCAAGGTCATCTGCTCTATTCCGCCGCCGCCACGTGCGCGTCGGCGGCCACCCACCGATCGAGCTCGGCGAGCGCGCGCCGGGCGAGCGCGCGCTTTTTCGCTAGGCTTTTCTCGGTGCCGCGCAGTCGTTGTCCATTCTCGCCTTTGGGCGCGTATGCCAGCGGGGGAAACAGGCCGAAATTGACATTCATGGGCTGATAGGAGCGTACAGCTTCGGTCTCGGACGATGCCGGTTCCACATGCCCCCCGGTGATATGCGCCAGCAGCGCGCCATGCGCCGTCGTTGCCGGCGGCGGGATGACAAATTGCGATAATCGTTCCGCTGCCGCGAACCGGCCGGCGAGGAGGCCGATCGCCGCCGACTCCACATAGCCTTCGCAGCCGGTGATTTGCCCGGCAAAGCGCAGGCGGGGTTCAGCCTTGAGCCGCAACATGCCGTCAAGCAGCGTGGGCGCGTTGATGAAGGTGTTACGGTGCAGGCCACCCAGTCGTGCGAACTCCGCCTTCTCCAGGCCGGGGATCGTGCGGAAGACCCGCGACTGCTCGCCGTGCCTGAGCTTGGTCTGGAAACCCACGATGTTGAAGAGAGTGCCGAGCCGATTGTCCTGGCGCAGCTGCACGACGGCATAGGGCTTCACGCCGGGTGCGTGCGGGTTGGTGAGGCCAACCGGCTTCATCGGCCCGTAGCGCAGCGTCTCGCGACCGCGTTCGGCCATCACCTCGATCGGCAAGCAGCCGTCGAAATAGGGCGTTTCCCAATCGTGGAACGCGACCTTGTCGCCTGCGAGCAGAGCATCGACAAACGCATAGTACTGCTCCCGCGTGAGCGGACAATTGATGTAGTCGGCTCCCGATCCGCCCGGCCCCGCTTTGTCGTAACGCGACTGCAGCCACGCGATCGACATATCGATCGAATCGCGGTGAACGATTGGGGCAATCGCGTCGAAGAACGCGAGCGCGTCCTGTCCCGTGAGTTTGGCAATCGCGCCCGCCAGCGTCGGCGACGTGAGCGGCCCGGTCGCGATGATCACGTTCTCCCAATCCGCGGGCGGTAGTCCCGCGATCTCCTCGCGGCGGATATCGATCAACGGATGGGCGGCGAGTGCGGCGGTGACCGCCGCAGCAAATCCCTCGCGGTCGACGGCCAACGCGCCGCCGGCGGGGACCTGATTGGCGTCGGCGGTACGCATGATAAGGGAGCCCAGGCGCCGCATTTCCTCATGCAGGAGACCGACGGCGTTGTGCTCCTTGTCGTCGGAGCGAAACGAGTTCGAGCAGACCAGTTCGGCGAGCAATGCAGTCTTGTGGGCCGCGGTTTCGCGGATGGGACGCATCTCGTGAAGAATGGCCCGCACGCCGAGCGCTGCGATCTGCCACGCAGCCTCCGCACCAGCCAGCCCGCCGCCGACGATGTGCACTGCTTGGAAGCGTTCGTCACTCATGGGACAAAATTATGCGTGTCGCGGGAGCGCGACAATGCTTGCCCCTTATACAGAATTTACGGGGGGCAACCCGGCCTGCTTGTTCCCAGGTGAAGTTTGCCGCCGCCGCAGGCTTCCTCCGGGGCTGCCAGAGGAACGAGCGACCGCGTCCAGATCGGCCGCGTCCTGGGGCCAAAAGCGAAAGCGCCCGCATGGGGCGGGCGCTTTCGGCAGATACAGCGGGCTGAGGACTTTAGCGGTTCGCGCTGTCCCATGCGACCCGCGGAATGTCCGATCGGGTGATGCCGATATCGGCCAGTTCGCGGTCGCCGAGCTGGTTCAGCTCGTTGAGGCTCGCATTGTAGCGCCTCCAGGACTGGAGGAAGTTGAGGATTGCGACCAACATGATCTTTGCCTTTCTATTCCCGGACTTAGCCGGGGAATTCTCGTCGGTGCTAAAATAGGGTTCCATGCTGCATCGCAACAGAGCCTATGTTGCGGTGCAGCTATGCCGAAAATGCAGTGCTCAAGTCACTGTTTCTTCAGAAAAATTAAACGATTCCGACTCTCGCGGCCGGCCGCGAGGATACCCGGTTCTGGCGCACTGAGACGAGATTTCAGGCGCTGCTAGGACCCGGTCACGCTGGCGCCGCCAAAACGCTCCTTCCAGCGCGGGATGACCTCTCGGTTGTAGACATTGTCGGGAATGCCACCTTTGAGTGCGGTGACCACCGAACGCGTGGCCCAGGCGACGCCCTGCCGGAGTTCGCCGCCTTCGGTATAGGAGGCTGAATGGGGCGAGAGCAGCACCCGGTCGCCGAGCTTGCGAAGAGGCGAGTCCATCGGGAGCGGCTCTTCCTCGAAGGCGTCGATGGCGGCGCCGCGGAGGCGCCCTTCGCCGATGGCGCGAGCGAGGGCCTTTTCGTCGAGCACCTTCCCCCGGGCGGTGTTGAGCACGATGGCGTTCGGTTTCATCAACCTGAGCTGCTCTTCGCCGAACATGTAGCGGGTCTCGCGGGTGAGGACGACGTGGAACGACACCACATCCGATTGCCGCAGCAGCGTCTCGTAGTCGACGGCGGTGACGCCGTGGGTGAGGAAATGCGCGGGCGGCACGTAGGGGTCGTAGGCAATGATACGCGCGCGCCAGGGCGCCAATAGCTGAGCCACGCGCGTTCCGATCCGGCCGAGGCCGACGAGCCCGATGGTCTGGCCGGGAAATCCATCCGAGGTGCGGCTGCCGACGTAGTAAGCGAAATTCTCGGCGGTGCGCCACTTGCCCGCGCGCACGTCGGCGTCGCGCTCGGCGGTCTTCTTCAAGAGCGAAAGCATGAAGGTGACGGTCGTTTCTGCAACACCGAAGCAGTTGGATTCGGTCGGCGCGTGACACACCATGATGCCGAGGTCGGTCGCGGCTTCGGTGTCGATGTCATCGACCCCGACGGTATATTTCGCGACGATGCGCAACCGTTGCGACGCCTGCATGATGCGCCGGCTGATCGGGGTATGACGTATGGAGGTTCCCATGAGCGCGACCGCGTCGCGCGCGGCGTCCACCACCGCATCCTCGTGCGTCGTACGCGGCAGTTGCCAGTCGCGATCGCCGAAGATGATTTCACAGCCCATGCCTTCAAGCGCATTGACGGTCTCCGGCGGCTCCTCGCGTGGGGCAAAGATCAGGATTTTCGGCTTGGACATGCACGCTCCGTGGTGGATGGCCTCGGGGGACAAGGCCGCTTGGGTCGAACGCGATGACGGGCGGATGGTGGGAAGATCAGTTGAGCTGTATGCCGCTGTCCTTGAACACCCGCTCCCAGCGGTCCAGTTCCTTGCGCACGAAGGCTTCGAACTCCTCCGGCGAACTGCTCGCGGTGCTGATGCCGGCTTTTTCGAGCTTTTCGGCGATCACGGGGTCGGCATACATCTTGACGATTTCCCGTTGAATCTTGTCGACGATACTGCGCGGGGTGCCGGCGGGCGCCACAAATCCGATCCAGGTCGAAACGTCGTCGAGCGCGGGAATGCCCGCCTCGACGGCGAGCGGCCTGACCTCGGGCAGCGCCGGCAGCGGCCGGCTGTTGAGCTTTGCAAGCGCCCGCAGTTTTCCTCCCTGGATGAGGGGCAGGCTGGTGGCGGTGCCATCGACGATGTAGTCGACGGCGCCCGTCAATAGTCCCTGCACCGTCGGCGGGCTGCCGTTGAAGGGAATGTATTGAACATCGAGTCCGGCCTCGCGATTGAACAGGTAGCCGGCCAGCCGCGTGGTGATGATCCCCGCACCATAATTCAGCTTGCCCGGATTGGCCTTTGCGCGCGCGATCAGCTCTTTCACGGTTTTCGGCCCGTCCTCCGCGCGAACGCTCAACAGTGATGTGTTCTTGGAGCCCAGCGTGATGAGCGCAAAGTCCTTGAGCGGATCGTAGGACAGGTTCTTGGTGGTGATGGGATTGAGCACCATGGTCACGTCCATCGCCGCCAACAAGGTGTATCCGTCAGCCGGCATCTTGGCCACGCGGGCGGCCGCGATTGCGGTGTTGGCGCCGGGCTGGTTCTCGATTACGACCGGTTGCCCCCAAACTTCGCTCAGGCGTTGGGCAACCACCCGGCTGAGGATGTCGGTCGGCCCGCCGGCGGGGAACGGCACGATCATGCGCACCGTTCGGTTGGGGTAGGTCTCTGCGCCGCCTTGCGCGGCGGCTGGCACCGTGAGGTGAGCGACGACGAATGTGAGTGCCACAAGTGCGAGCGGGGCGCGCAAGCGCGCGGCGAAACGAGATGCGACCAGCATGTGTGCCTGCCCCGCTCAATCGTACTTCATTCCGGTTTCCTTCACGACGGTCGACCAGCGCTCCGCCTCCTTGCGGATGAAGGCAGCGAACTCCGCCGGCGTGCTGGTGGCCGGGAACAACCCCGAGGCGTCCGCCTTCGCCTTGACGGCTGGATCGGCCAACGCCTTCGCAACTTCGCCCTGGAGTTTGTCGATCACCGCCGGCGGAGTGCCCTTGGGCGCGACCAAGCCGAGCCACACCGTGATCTCATCCATGTTCGGCAGTTCGGCGGTGATCATGGGAAGATCGGGCACTGGAGGAAACGGGCGCGGATCGAATTTGGCGAGCACGCGGAATTGGCCGCCCTGGATCAGCGACAGCGAGGCGGAGGGGCCGTCGAAGGAAAAATCCACGCTCTTGGTCAGCACAGCCTGGGCCACTTCGGCACTGCCGTTGTAGGGGACGAGCATGGTCTCGACACCGGCCGCCTTGTTGAACAGGTAGCCGGTGAGCTTGGTTGTGATCGTGCCCGCGCCGTAATTGAGTTTGCCCGGTTGCGCCTTCGCCTGGGCAATCAGATCCTTCACCGTCTTCACGTTGCTCGCGGCATTGACGATCAGGAGCTGCATTGTCTTCGCCGTAAGCGTGATCGGGGCGAAGTCGTTAAACGGATCATAGGGCGGCGTGCGGTAGAGGTACTGATTCATGGTCAGCGTCGAGTCGATGGCCATGAGCAGCGTGTAGCCGTCGGGGGCGGCTTTTGCGACCTGCTGGGCGCCGAGCACGGTATTGGCGCCCGGGCGATTTTCGATCACGACCGGCTGCCCCCAATCCTCGCTCATTTTCTGACCGATCATGCGGGCGAGCACATCGGATGGTCCACCGGCCGGGAACGGTACCACGATCTTTATCGCGCGACTTGGAAAGGCGTCCGCTCGCTCTTGGGCGGCTGCCGAACCCATCGCCAGCCCTGACAGTAGTGCGAGCGCGATCCAACGAACGTTCATGGCATCCTTCTTTCAGTCGACCTTGATGGCAGTTTCCTTCATCACCTTCCCCCAGCGATCCGCCTCCTTGCGAATGAAGGCGGAGAACTGATCGGGTGTGCTGGTCACTGGGTAATTGCCGGTACGCTCCGACTTCTCCCTGACCGCAGGGTCGGTCAGGATCTTGACCACCTCCGCGTGGATCTTGTCGATGATCGGCTTGGCTGTGCCCTTGGGTGCCACCAGCCCGAGCCAGACCGAGATGTCGTCGAGATCGGCCAGTCCGGCCGCGTCGGCGAGTGTCGGAATGCCGGCCATCGACGGCGGCGCATCGCGGTCGAGCTTTGCCAGCGCCCGCACCTGGCCGCTCGCGACCAGCGGCGCGACGATCTGGTTGGCGGCATAGATCAACTGGACGCTTCCGGTCAGGAGCCCGTTCACCGTCTCCGGCGTGCCCTTGAACGGGACATAGACGATGTCGAGGCCCGCCGCTTTGTGGAACAGATGACCCATCAGCTGCGCCGTGATGGTGCCGGCCCCATAGTTGAGCCTGCCCGGTTGCGTCTTTGCCCTGGCGATCAGCTCCTTGACCGTGCCGGGTCCGTCTGCGCCGGCAACCGCCAGCACTGATACGGTCTTGGCCGTCAGCGTGATCGGCACGAAGTCCTCCAGCGGATCGTAGGGCAGCGTCTTGTGCAGATATTGATTCATCACCAGGGTCGAATCGATCGCCATGAACAGCGTATAGCCGTCGGGCGGCGCCTTCGCCGCGACCTGGGCGCCGATGATGGTGTTGCCACCGGGCCGGTTGTCGATCATTACCGGTTGTCCCCAGTCCTCGCTCATCCTCTGGCCGATGAGGCGCGCCACGATGTCGCTTGGTCCGCCGGGCGGGAAAGGCACGATCATTCGGATCGGTCGATTGGGAAAATTGCCGGCGAGGTCTTCAGCGGCAGCCGGGCCCCAGGCCAGCGGGGTGAGCGCGACGACAAAGAGAAATCGCATCGCTGGCGTCATCGCTCCCTCCCGCCGCTTTCTTATTGTGTCGGGCAATTCTCCCCGTTGTGCTGCGCGGTGGCAACCGCGTATTACGGCGCCCATTCAAAATGCCGCGGCCATGGGCTAGCCTGAACCGGCCGCTCCACATCGAACCAGCCCTCAGGAGGACCCGTGCTCGCTCCCGCGCCATCCCGACACGATCGCATGTCGATGCACAATGCGAACAAGCTCAAGATCGGACTGTTCGGAGCAAACTGCTCATCGGGGCGGGCGGTCACCCTGGTTCCAGAGCGCTGGTCGGGCAGCTGGCCGGATAATCTCAAGCTGGCCAGGATGGCGGACGAGGCCGGAATCGATTTCCTGCTCCCGATCGGACGCTGGAAAGGGTACGGCGGCGACACCGACTACCAGGGGGCGACGCTCGAGACCATTACCTGGGCGACGGGCCTGCTGGCGCTGACCAAGCGCGTCACCGTGTTTGGCACCGTGCACGCGCCGCTGTTCAACCCGGTGATTGCCGCCAAGGAGATGGTTACCGCCGACCATATCGGCGAAGGCCGCTTCGGACTGAACATCGTCGTCGGCTGGAACGAAGGCGAGTTCGCGATGTTCGGAGTCCAGCAGCGCGATCACGAGTCGCGTTATGATTATGCGCAGGAATGGATCGATGTCATCAAGACGATCTGGTCGGACAAGGAGGACTTCGACTACCACGGGCAATACCTCGACATGAGGGGCATCCGCGGCAAGCCGAAGCCCTATGGCGGTACGCGGCCGGTGATCATGAATGCGGGCGCCTCGCCCGTGGGCCAGGCGTTCGCGATCCGCAACTGCGATGCCTTCTTCCTGCAGGCATCCCGCACCTCGCTCGATGAGACGGCGGAGAGGGTCGCCGCCGCCAAGGGCCAGGCCAAAGAGCAGGGCAGGGAACTCGGCGTCTATACCGTCGGCGTCATAACCTGCAAGCCGACCAAGAAGGAGGCGGAGGACTATTATCACTATTCGATCGTGGAGCACGCCGACTGGTCGGCGGTCGACGCGATCCTCGCGCTCAAGAACATCACGGCGCAGAACACGCCGCCGGAGAAGTTTCAACAGCTTCGTACGGGCTACGCTCAGGGGATGGGGGGCCTGCCCATCGTCGGCGACCCCGACCATATCGCCAGGCAGCTGATCGACCTGAGCAAGGCGGGTCTGACCGGAATCGCCGTTTCGCTGGTCAACTACGTCGACGAGCTTCCCTTCTTCTGCGACGAGGTCCTGCCCCGGCTTCAACGGGCGGGACTTCGCGACAAGCAGTGATTGGGACACAAGGATCATGACCGCGCGTGTCGGACTGATCATTCCGTCATCGAACCGGATGGTCGAGCAGGAGATGGTTCCTGCCTTTCCGGCTGGCATTGCGGGGCATGTCGCGCGGCTGCGCATGACCGGCGCCAATCGTCTCCCCTTCGATCAGCTTCTGCCCCGCATCGAGGACGCGGCCCGGGCACTCACCGATGCCCGCTGCGACGTGGTGGCATTCCACTGCACGGCCAACTCGATGGAGGGGGGCAGGACTGGCGAGGAGCAAATCCTCGCGACGCTCGCACGGGCTGGCGCGCCTCGCGCGACCACCACGATTACCGCCATCCAACGTGCCTTCGGTACGCTCGGCGCGCGGCGGATCGTGCTGGTCACGCCTTATAGCGCCAGCACGACCGAGCACGAGGCCGAGTTCCTGCGTGAAGCGGGCTACGACGTGCTCTCGGCACAAGGCTTTGCGCTCGAGGGCAGCGACGCCTATTGCGCAACGCCGTCCCAGTTCTGGCACGACCGTGTCATTGCGGCGGCACATCCCGACGCCGAGGCGTATCTGGTCAGCTGTGCGAACATCTCCGTCTTCGGTGTGATCGACGAGTTGGAAGCGCGGCTGCAGCGTCCGATCGTAACCAGCAATCAGGCCGTGATCTGGGATACGTTGCGCCTCATCGGCTGGCGCGCCCCGCCCCGCCGTGTCGGGCGCTTGTTTGCGATGAGGGTAGCGGGCGAGACGGTACACGCGGCGGCGCGATGATGTCGGTGTGTGGGCGAGTGAGATTGTGGGCGCCCGCGCTGTTGTTCTTCTTCGTGTTTGGCGCCGCCGCGGCGGACGCGCAAGGCGACGTCGCTGCGTTCTATCGGGGCAAGCAGATCCGCATGATCGTGGGCTCGGCCGTCGGCGGCGGCTTCGATCTGTTCG